>CAMHZO010000011.1:0-65059 GCA_946190205.1 Streptococcus mitis
ATAACTTTCTCGTAAAATACGGAGAATATGTAGAAGAAGTCGGACTCAAACGAGTACCTAAAAAGAAACCAAGAAAAACCTATCGATTGAAATAAAAAGCGAGGCCGGGGAAAAGTTCCCGACCTCTTTATTTGCCTTTATTAGTTTGATTTGCTATTGCGACTGTTTTTAGGGATGGCTATCTTTCTTAGAATTGCTCAACATGTGAGTAAAGAAGGCTTTGTATCGATACTTGAGATAGTTCTCATGTAAAAATAACAAGGCGATATAGACAATCAAAAAGATTGTAGTCAGATAGAAGACATCAAATGCAGTTCGCGCATAGTAAGCGGCTGATTGATAAGAGCCAATAGCTCCCAAAATTAACCAAGGCAGATACTTGTAATACTTATTTAGCATAAGAGTGCACCTCCTATATTATATTTCAATATTATTATATTCCTTCGTTTAACGTAATGCAAGCGATTACACAAAAACAAATTTAAATTTTTAACAGGAAAATCTCCTGTTTTTCTGTTTTATTACGAATAGAAGAGTAGGAGGAGTAAATGTATCTAAAGTATTTAAGATTTTTAAAATAGTTTAGATAAATTGTTGACATATTTAAATCACAATGTTACAATTATATTACAAAAACATTTCTTTATATTTCTAAAATATTACAAAGGAGTAGAAAAATGAAAAAGAAAACCTATATCAAATTGATGGCAGCGACTGTATTAGCTTCTACCTTGCTACTGGGAGCTTGTGGAAATAAAAAGGAAACAACTCAAGCAAGCAGTTCTGCTAAGACAAGCCAATCATCAAGTTCTAAAGCAGCTTCTGCTAGCAAAGAAAGCAAGACTCAGAAGTCCTCAAGTTCAGCTGCATCTGAAAAGGCCAAGGCGTCTACTGACCAGTCTTCAGTAAGTGCAACACCATCACAAGCGGCACCTGAACCAGAGCAAAGACAAGGTCAAGAAGTAGCTAATCAACAGGCGGCTAGTCAACAAACTCCTGCTCAGATTCCTTCAACTCAACAGGCTCCTCAAGCCCAGTCTAACCAATCAAGCTATGATCCTACAACTGACCGCAAACTTCAAGACAAACAAGCAGAGCAAAATAAACGTTACAAGGGTGTTTTAACCATGGTAGATGGTGATTTCTCAGCTGCAGCGGGCAACTGGAAGGGAGCCAATGGCGAAACCATCACAGTTTCATCAGGTGGTCAATTTACAGTAGAATCTTCCGATGGAAAGAAAGAAAACTATTCTATCAGAGGTTACTCTTACACTCTTGATGATGGTAAGTATAATGCCAAAATTGGTGGAGGAAAAGTCATCCAAATTACAACAGGAGCGGATGGTAAGGTTTCCAGTGTTGCTTTGAGTCAATAATAGCTCTCAGTATTTGAATTTTTACAATCAAAGAAAATCCGTCAGCTCAATAAGAGTTGACGGATTATTTTATACTTGGGTTAAAAATTCTTCTGTAGTAAGAATTTGAGCAAACTCATCTTGTAGAGAAAGGAGATTAATCTCATGGATAGTCTCAGGAGAGATGGTCTGATCGTTTTTGTTAGATAGGGTAAAACTGGCAGTAGCATCTGCTAGTAAAGTGACTTCAAAACCAAGATTTGCTGCCATTCGTGTCGTAGTAGATACACAATGAGGCAGGGTCAAACCAACAACGACTAAATGACAAATCTGATTTTTTCGTAAATATGTTTCAAGATTTGTTCCAATGAAGGCGCTATTAACCGTTTTTTGAAAGACAGTTTCTGCAGTAACTGGCTCAAATCCACTTTTAAACTCCTGATTTTGTTTGTTATGAAATTGCGACTGGGGATTGTCAGATATGTGTTGAACATGTAAGACTGGAAGAGCATGTTTACGAAAGTATGCCAGTACCCTCAATGCTTGTTGTTCAGCTTGAGGGTTGTTCCGTTCTCCCCAGATAGGGTTATCAAATGCTTTTTGCATATCGATAATCAGTAGAGCAGTATGAACCATTTTAAGCCTTATCCAATTGCAAGAGAGCCTCAATCTCTGCCAGAGTGCTAGCTTGTGAAATGGCTCCACGGAGTTTGGCTGCGCCAGATGTTCCACGGAGGTAGTGAGGAGCGAGTCCACGGAATTCACGAACTGCTACGTTTTCTCCTTTGAGGTTAATTAAGCGTTTCAAATGTTCGTAGGCGATTTTCATCTTGTCCTCAAAGGTCAAATCAGGTAGGATTTCTCCTGTTTCAAAGTAGTGGTTGATTTGGTTGAAGAGGTAAGGATTTCCCATGGCAGCGCGGCCAATCATAACTGCGTCAGCACCAACTTCTTCGATGCGTTGTTTGGCTTCTTGGACCGTACGGATGTCACCGTTGGCGATGAATGGAATCTTGGTCAAAGCTTGAGCGACCTTGTGAAGGGTCTCAAGGTCTGCATGACCCGTATACATTTGTTCGCGGGTACGGCCATGCATAGCAAGGGCAGAAACACCTGCAGCTTCAGCAGCGAGGGCATTTTCTACTGCAAGAGACGGGTCAGACCAGCCTGTACGCATTTTGACAGTAAGTGGAATATCAAGGACAGATTGAACCTTGTTGATAATAGAGTAGATCTTGTCTGGGTCCTTGAGCCACATAGCGCCAGCTTCGTTCTTCACGATTTTATTAACTGGGCAGCCCATGTTGATATCCACGATATCGGTTTTGGTGTTTTCTTGGATGAATTCTGCTGCGCGTGCCAGGCTGTCTTCATCACTACCAAAAAGTTGGATAGAAACAGGGTTTTCGCCTTCATCGATATGAAGCATATGCAGGGTTTTTTCGTTGTTGTATTGGATTCCCTTGTCAGAGACCATTTCCATGACAACGAGTCCAGCTCCGAGCTCTTTTGCAATAGTACGAAAGGCTGAGTTGGTCACGCCAGCCATGGGCGCTAAAACGGTACGATTGGGAATCTCAACATTGCCAATCATAAAGGGTGTATTAAGATTTGTCACGAATGAGTTCCTCCAGGTCGTGTTCATCAAAGTTGTAAGTTGTTTGGCAGAATTGACAAGTGATTTCTGCCCCGTGGTCTTCCTCTTTCATTTCCTGTAAGTCTGAGCTTGGAAGGCTAGCAAGAGCGTTCATAAAGCGTTCATGGCTACAGTCACATTGGAAACGGATTTCTTCCTCAGAAAGACGCTTGTAGGCCTCGTCCCCGTAGATAGCCTTGAGGAGGGCTTCGATATGGTCTTCACTTTCGAGAAGGGTCGAGATAGCTGGCATTTCTTGGATGCGTTTTTCAAAGCGAGCAATCTCTTCTTCCTTGGCTCCCGGCAAGACTTGGACTAGGAAACCACCTGCAACCTTGACCTTGTCTTCTTCGTCCAAAAGGACATTGAGACCGACTGCTGAAGGTGTTTGTTGGCTTTCAGTCAGGTAAAAGGCAAGGTCTTCACCAATTTCTCCAGAGATAAGGGGAGTCATAGAGTTGTAAGGATTTCCAGTACCGTAGTCTGTGATAACGAGGAATTGACCATTTCCAACAAAAGGTCCAACTAGAACTTCACCAGTTGCAGTCTTTTTGATGTCAACACCAGGATTTTGAACGTAGCCTTTGACGTTACCTTTGGTATCAGCGACGGTGATGATAGCACCTAGGGAGCTAGATCCCAGCACCTTAACTGTTAGTTTAGTGTTTCCTTTTTCATTGGCTGCGAGAATCTGGCTAGCGATAAGAGTTCGACCAAGTGCTACAGTTGAGCTAGCTTGGGTTTGGTGTTTTTCTTGAGCAGTGCGGACGGTTTCTGTGCTGTCAAGGACAAAAGCACGAAAGGCTCCGCTTTCTGATATAGTTTTAATAATTTTATCCATAGCTACTATTTTAGCATAAAAATGCCCAAAGAGGGAGCCGTGTGTTTGTTGATTTTTAGGATAATGGACTGGGAAATTAGCATGAAAATAAAAAGAGAAACAGATTATTTCAGCATTTGTAAGATTTATGCTATGCTTAAGGTAGAAAATGAAAGGGGTAACAAATGTATTTAGGAGATTTGATGGAAAAGGCTGAATCTGGCCAATTTTCAATCCTTTCCTTTCTATTACAAGAGTCTCAGACGACCGTCAAGGCTGTAATGGAGGAAACAGGATTTTCAAAAGCAACCCTAACCAAATATGTCACCCTACTCAATGACAAGGCTTTGAACAGTGGCTTAGAGCTGAATATCTCCTTAGAAGATGAAAATCTGCGCCTGTCGATCGGTGCAGCTACCAAGGGGAGAGATATTCGGAGCCTGTTTTTGGAGAATGCTGTTAAATACCAGATTTTGGTCTATCTTCTCTACCACCAACAGTTTTTAGCCCATCAGCTGGCTCAAGAATTGATGATTAGCGAGGCTACGCTTGGTCGCCACTTAGCTAGTTTGAATCAGATTTTGTCAGAATTTGACTTATCCATCCAAAATGGACGTTGGCGAGGTCCAGAGCATCAGATTCGCTATTTCTATTTCTGTCTTTTCCGCAAGGTCTGGTCCAGTCAGGAATGGGAAGGTCACATGCAGAAACCAGAGAGAAAACAGGAGATTGCCACTTTAGAAGAAATCTGCGGTGCAAGTTTGTCTTCGGGTCAGAAATTGGACTTGGTTCTCTGGGCTCATATCAGTCAACAGCGTCTTCGGGTTAATGCTTGTCAGTTTCAAGTCATAGAAGAGAAAATGCGAGGGTATTTTGACAATATTTTCTACCTTCGTTTGCTGAGAAAGGCTCCGTCCTTTTTTGCTGGACAACACCTTCCTCTAGGAACTGAGGATGGGGAGATGATGATTTTCTTCTCTTTCCTCCTATCTCATCGCATTCTTCCTCTTCATACTATGGAATATATCCTTGGTTTTGGAGGGCAGTTGGCCGATTTGCTGACACAGTTGATTCAAGAAATGAAGAAGGAGGAGTTGCTGGGTGATTATACAGAGGATCACGTTACCTATGAACTCAGTCAGCTTTGTGCTCAAGTCTATCTCTATAAGGGCTATATTTTACAGGACCGCTACAAGTACCAGTTGGAGAATCGTCATCCTTATTTTTTGATGGAACATGATTTTAGGGGAACGGCAGAGGAGATTTTTCATGCCTTGCCTGCCTTTCAGCAGGGGACGGATTTGGATAAGAAAATTCTCTGGGAATGGCTCCAGTTAATTGAATATATGGCTGAAAATGGTGGCCAGCATATGCGGATTGGTTTGGATTTGACATCAGGTTTTCTTGTCTTTTCAAGGATGGCAGCCATTTTGAAACGGTATTTGGAATACAATCGTTTTATTACCATTGAAGCCTATGACCGAACTCGACATTATGATTTGCTGGTTACCAATAACCCGATTCATAAGAAGGAACAGACTCCAGTTTATTATTTAAAAAACGACTTGGATTTGGAAGATTTGGCAGCGATTCGTCAGTTATTATTCACTTAAAAGGCTTGGTTGTTCCAGGTCTTTTTTGTGAAATTCACACAATCTCCTCACATTTTTTAAAAAATTAAAAAAAGTTGATGAACAAGAAAGCGCTTTATTTTGTATACTAGTTACTGTAAAGAGGAAACATCCTCAAGATCATTATCAGGAGGACAGCACATGTCACAAGAAAAATACATCATGGCCATTGACCAGGGGACTACAAGCTCTCGTGCCATTATTTTCAACAAAAAAGGAGAAAAGGTCAGCTCGAGTCAAAAAGAGTTTACCCAGATTTTCCCTCAGGCAGGTTGGGTAGAGCACAATGCCAATGAAATTTGGAACTCAGTCCAGTCAGTTATTGCGGGTGCTTTCATCGAAAGTGGTGTCAAGCCAAATCAAATCGAAGCAATCGGGATTACCAACCAACGTGAAACAACTGTTGTCTGGGATAAGAAAACAGGGCTTCCTATCTACAACGCAATCGTTTGGCAGTCACGTCAGACAGCACCTTTGGCTGAACAACTAAAAAGTCAAGGTTATGTGGAAAAATTCCATGAAAAGACTGGTTTGATCATTGATGCTTACTTCTCTGCTACTAAAGTTCGTTGGATTTTGGACCATGTAGAGGGCGCTCAAGAGAGAGCTGAAAAGGGTGAATTGCTCTTTGGTACCATTGATACTTGGTTGGTTTGGAAATTGACTGACGGTGCGGCTCACGTGACCGACTACTCAAATGCAGCTCGTACCATGCTTTATAACATTAAAGAACTCAAATGGGATGATGAGATTTTGGAAATCCTCAACATTCCAAAGGCTATGTTGCCAGAAGTTCGTTCTAACTCTGAAATCTACGGTAAGACAGCTCCATTCCATTTCTATGGTGGACAAGTGCCAATCTCAGGTATGGCTGGGGACCAACAAGCAGCCCTCTTTGGACAGTTGGCCTTTGAACCAGGTATGGTCAAGAATACTTATGGAACAGGTTCTTTCATCATCATGAATACTGGTGAAGAGATGCAGTTGTCTGAGAACAATCTTTTGACAACCATTGGTTACGGTATCAATGGCAAGGTTTACTATGCCTTAGAAGGTTCTATCTTCATCGCAGGAAGTGCCATTCAATGGCTTCGTGACGGTCTTCGCATGGTGGAAAATTCACCAGAATCTGAAAAATACGCTCGTGATTCTCACAACAATGATGAAGTTTATGTCGTTCCAGCCTTTACAGGTCTAGGTGCTCCATACTGGAACCAAAATGCCCGCGGTTCTGTCTTTGGCTTAACTCGTGGAACAAGTAAAGAAGACTTTATCAAGGCAACTCTTCAATCTATCGCTTATCAAGTCCGTGATATCATCGATACGATGCAAGTGGATGCGCAGACAGCTATCCAAGTCTTGAAAGTAGACGGTGGTGCAGCTATGAACAATTTCCTCATGCAATTCCAAGCTGATATTTTGGGAATCGATATCGCACGCGCCAAAAACTTGGAAACAACAGCTCTAGGGGCAGCCTTCCTAGCAGGTTTGTCAGTGGGCTATTGGAAAGACTTGGATGAGTTGAAACTCTTGAACGAGACAGGAGAGCTCTTCGAGCCATCTATGAACGAATCTCGCAAGGAACAACTCTACAAGGGCTGGAAGAAGGCTGTAAAAGCAACTCAAGTCTTTGCGGAAGTAGACGACTAATACTGGAAGAATAAAGCGACTTAGTTAGAAAGTGTGTAAATATGGAATTTTCAAAGAAAACACGTGAATTATCAATTCAAAAAATGCAGGAACGTACCTTGGACCTCTTGATTATCGGTGGAGGTATCACTGGTGCTGGTGTAGCCTTGCAGGCGGCAGCTAGTGGTCTAGATACTGGTTTGATTGAAATGCAGGACTTCGCAGAAGGAACATCCAGCCGTTCAACAAAATTGGTTCACGGTGGTCTTCGTTACCTCAAACAATTCGACGTAGAAGTGGTATCAGACACTGTTTCTGAACGTGCTGTAGTTCAACAAATCGCTCCCCACATTCCGAAACCAGACCCAATGCTCTTACCAGTTTACGACGAAGATGGAGCGACCTTTAGCCTCTTCCGTCTTAAAGTAGCCATGGACTTGTACGACCTTTTGGCAGGAGTTAACAACACGCCAGCTGCTAACAAGGTTTTGAGTAAGGAAGAAGTCTTGGAACGCCAGCCAAACTTGAAGAAAGAAGGCTTGGTAGGAGGTGGGGTTTACCTTGACTTCCGTAACAACGATGCGCGTCTCGTGATTGAAAATATCAAACGTGCCAACCAAGACGGTGCCCTCATTGCTAACCACGTGAAGGCAGAAGGCTTCCTCTTTGACGAAAGTGGCAAGATTACAGGTGTTGTAGCTCGTGATCTCTTGACAGACCAAGTCTTTGAAATCAAGGCCCGTCTGGTGATTAACACAACAGGTCCTTGGAGTGATAAAGTACGTAACTTGTCTAATAAGGGAACACAATTCTCACAAATGCGTCCAACCAAGGGAGTTCACTTGGTAGTGGATTCAAGCAAGATCAAGGTTTCACAGCCGGTTTACTTTGATACAGGTTTGGGTGATGGCCGTATGGTCTTTGTTCTCCCACGTGAAAACAAGACCTACTTTGGTACAACGGATACAGACTACACAGGTGATTTGGAACATCCAAAAGTGACTCAGGAAGATGTGGATTACCTACTTGGCATTGTTAACAACCGCTTCCCAGAAGCTAACATTACTATCGATGATATCGAAAGCAGCTGGGCAGGTCTTCGTCCATTGATCGCAGGCAATAGCGCTTCTGACTACAATGGCGGAAATAACGGAACTATCAGTGATGAAAGCTTTAACAACTTGATCGCGACTGTCGAATCTTATCTCTCTAAAGAAAAAACGCGTGAAGATGTTGAGTCTGCTGTCAGCAAGCTTGAAAGCAGCACATCTGAGAAACATTTGGACCCATCTGCAGTTTCTCGTGGTTCGAGCTTGGATCGTGATGACAATGGCCTTTTGACCCTTGCTGGTGGTAAAATCACAGACTACCGTAAGATGGCTGAAGGAGCTATGGAGCGCGTGGTTGACATCCTCAAAGCAGAATTTGACCGTAGCTTTAAACTTATCAACTCTAAGACTTACCCTGTTTCAGGTGGGGAATTGAACCCAGCAAATGTTGATTCAGAAATCGAAGCCTTTGCGCAACTTGGAGTGTCACGTGGATTGGATAGCAAGGAAGCTCACTATCTCGCAAATCTCTATGGTTCAAATGTACCGAAAGTCTTTGCCCTTGCTCATAGTTTAGAACAAGCACCAGGACTCAGCTTGGCAGATACTTTATCACTTCACTATGCAATGCGCAATGAGTTGGCTCTTAGCCCAGTTGACTTCCTCCTTCGTCGTACCAACCACATGCTCTTTATGCGTGATAGTTTGGATAGCATCGTTGAGCCAGTTTTAGATGAAATGGGACGATTCTATGACTGGACAGAAGACGAGAAAGCAACTTACCGTGCGGATGTTGAAGCAGCCCTTGCTAACAACGATCTAGCGGAATTGAAAAATTAAGAAAAACTAGAAGAGAGGGAGACAAGCCTTCCTTGCCTTCCCTCTCCTTCTTTAAAATGGAGACAACGATATGATGAAAGAATTATTTGGAGAATTTTTGGGGACTTTAATCCTGATTCTTCTAGGAAATGGTGTTGTTGCAGGTGTGGTTCTTCCTAAAACCAAGAGCAACAATGCAGGTTGGATTGTGATTACTATGGGTTGGGGAATTGCTGTAGCCGTTGCGGCTTTTGTATCTGGCACGCTCAGCCCAGCCCACCTAAATCCAGCTGTAACGTTTGCGATGGCCTTAAAAGGAACGCTCTCTTGGGCTTCCGTTTTCCCATACATCCTAGCTCAGTTCGCAGGGGCTATGCTGGGTCAGATTTTGGTTTGGTTGCAATTCAAACCGCATTATGAGGCAGAAGAAAATGCAGGCAATATCCTGGCAACCTTCAGTACTGGACCAGCTATAAAAGATACTGTATCAAACTTGATTAGTGAAATCCTAGGAACTTTTGTATTGGTATTAACAATCTTTGCTTTGGGACTTTATGACCTTCAAGCAGGAATCGGAACCTTCGCAGTGGGAACTTTGATTGTCGGTATCGTTCTATCACTAGGTGGAACAACAGGTTGTGCCTTGAACCCTGCGCGTGACCTTGGACCTCGTATCATGCATAGCATCTTGCCAATTTCAAACAAGGGAGACGGAGATTGGTCTTACGCTTGGATTCCAGTTGTGGGACCTGTTATCGGTGCAGCCTTGGCCGTGCTTGTATTCTCGCTTTTCTAATCTAGAAAACAATTATGTTGAAAAGCTTGAGATGAAAATCTCAGGCTTTTTTCATTGAGTATAACTAATTAGTACTATCCAATCAACGATAATAATTCCTTCAAAAAATAGGAAGAATAAAGGCACTATCTTTTGCTTTCTCATGTAAAAAACCTCACTTTTGTTTTCTGCTATTTTATGCTAAAATATTAAAAATCAAATTTAATTCCAAAGTTTGTAACTAAAGAGGGAGCGCTATATGTCTAATTCATTTATCAAGTTGTTAGTCTCTCAATTGTTTGCAAATTTAGCAGATATTTTCTTTAGAGTAACCATCATTGCTAACATATACATAATTTCAAAATCAGTAATTGCCACATCACTAGTTCCTATTTTAATAGGGATATCCTCTTTTGTTGCTAGTCTTCTAGTTCCTTTAGTTACTAAAAGACTAGCGCTAAATAGGGTTTTATCTTTATCTCAATTTGGAAAGACTATATTATTAACGATACTGGTAGGAATGTTTACCGTAATGCAATCAGTAGCGCCTTTGGTGATCTATCTATTTGTTGTTGTAATTTCAATATTAGATGGTTTTGCAGCACCTGTTTCCTATGCTATTGTGCCACGCTATGCGACCGATTTGGGTAAAGCTAACTCAGCTTTGTCAATGACTGGTGAAGCTGTTCAGTTAGTGGGTTGGGGATTAGGTGGACTCTTGTTTGCAACAATTGGTCTGTTACCTACCACGTTTATCATTTTAATCTTGTATATCATTTCTAGCTTTCTGATGTTATTTCTTCCTAAGGCTGAAGTGGAGGTGCTAGAGTCAGAGACCAATCTTGAAATTTTGCTCAAAGGTTGGAAGTTAGTTGCTAGAGATCCTAGATTAAGACTTTTTGTATCAGCAAATTTATTTGAAATTTTCTCAAATACGATTTGGGTTTCGTCTATCATACTTGTCTTTGTAACTGAGTTATTAAATAAAACGGAAAGTTACTGGGGATATTCTAATACAGCATACTCTATTGGTATTATAATTAGTGGCTTAATTGCTTTTAGGCTATCTGAAAAGTTTCTTGCTGCTAAATGGGAAAGTATTCTTTTTTCTCTTGTAGCCATGGCAATAGTGACACTGACTATTCTATATTTTCCAAATGCACAGATGTTTTTAGTATTTTCAGCTTTAGTTGGTATGTTATCGCAACTAAAAGAAGTTCCTGAAAGTGTATTTCTTCAGGAAACAGTAGAGGAAAATAACTTGGTTAATGTCTATTCCGTTCTTGAAGTGATTTCGACACTAGCATTTTCAGTATTTGTTTTGCTAATGAGCTATATTACTGAGAGTTTTGGTATTAGTATCAGTTTTTGGATATCGGCCATTTGTCTGGTGATAGAAGCTATTTTAATTTATATCAGACGAGATTATTTTAAATGAGAGACTAGTTAAAAAGTCTTTAAAAATCAGAAAATCGCATAGTATCAGGTGTTGAAAAAACTTGATATCGTGCGTTTTATTATGGGAAGATTTCCTTCATTTTCTCATGAAATGGAGTTTTGAAACAGTATCACTCTACTTGAAATATACATAGAAAAAGCGCATAACCCTTAAAATAAGCTGAAATCTAGTGAAAATGTACGGTAAACAATTGAAAAACTAGCCTATAAAGTGGTACAATGGTAGAAAAATACTATAGTAAGAGTCTATCTTATTTAGCAAAAATTACAGAAATGAATGGTTTTTCTTGATGAAACAGAGAAAAGAATTGTACCTCTTTCTTGGTCGGACAGCCTTGTATTTTCTTATCTTTCTAGGGCTGCTTTACTTCTTTAGCTATCTTGGTCAGGGTCAAGGAAGCTTTATCTATAATGAATTTTAACTTGAAGGAGAATTCCTATTGTGTCAAATAAACCAATAGTAGATATGATTGAAACCATTGAGCATTTTGCTCAGACACAGCCTAGCTATCCTGTTTACAATGTTTTGGGACAGGAACACACTTATGGAGATTTAAAGGCTGATTCGGATAGTTTGGCTGCAGCCATTGATCAACTGGATTTGCCAGAGAAGTCTCCTGTGGTCGTTTTTGGTGGCCAAGAATATGAAATGTTGGCAACTTTTGTAGCCTTGACTAAGTCAGGTCACGCCTACATTCCAATTGATAGCCATTCGGCTTTGGAGCGAGTTTCAGCTATTTTAGAAGTGGCAGAGCCAAGCTTGATTATTGCCATTTCAGACTTTCCATTGGAGCAGGTTTCTACACCGATGATGACTCTAGCTCAGGTTCAAGAAGCCTTTGCTCAAGGGTCTAGCTATGAGATCACGCATCCAGTCAAGGGAGATGATAACTACTACATTATCTTTACTTCTGGTACAACTGGTAAGCCTAAAGGAGTGCAGATTTCACATGATAACCTCCTCAGCTTTACCAACTGGATGATTACGGATAAGGAATTTGCGACGCCAAGTCGTCCGCAAATGCTGGCTCAGCCACCTTATTCTTTTGACCTGTCCGTCATGTACTGGGCGCCGACCTTGGCACTGGGTGGTACACTTTTTGCCCTTCCTTCAGCTATTACTCAGGACTTTAAGCAACTCTTTGCGACCATCTTTTCCTTGCCAATCGCTATCTGGACCTCAACACCGTCCTTTGCGGATATGGCCATGTTGTCAGAAGACTTTAATAGTGAGAAAATGCCTGGAATTACGCATTTCTACTTTGATGGAGAAGAATTGACGGTTAAAACGGCTCAAAAACTACGCGAACGTTTCCCAAATGCCCATATTATCAATGCTTACGGCCCAACAGAAGCGACAGTAGCCCTGTCAGCTGTTGCTGTGACAGACGAGATGCTAGCGACTCTCAAACGCCTACCAATCGGTTATACCAAGGCTGATTCTCCAACCTTTATCATTGACGAGGACGGCAATAAATTGCCAAATGGCGAACAGGGAGAAATCATTGTTTCGGGACCAGCCGTTTCAAAAGGTTATATGAACAATCCTGAAAAAACGGCAGAAGCCTTCTTTGAGTTTGAAGGTCTACCAGCCTACCATACAGGAGATGTGGGAACTATGACAGATGAAGGCTTGCTTCTCTACGGCGGACGCATGGACTTCCAGATTAAGTTCAACGGTTACCGCATTGAGTTAGAAGATGTCTCTCAAAACCTCAATAAGTCTCGCTTTATCGAGTCTGCTGTAGCTGTGCCACGTTATAATAAAGACCACAAGGTGCAAAATCTATTGGCTTATGTCATCTTGAAAGACGGTGTTCGTGAGCAGTTTGAGCGAGATATCGATATTACCAAGGCTATCAAGGAAGACCTGACAGACATCATGATGTCCTACATGATGCCGTCTAAATTCCTTTATCGAGACAGTTTGCCACTGACTCCAAATGGAAAGATTGACATCAAAGGATTGATTAACGAGGTGAATAAGAGATGATGGAGTTCTTTCAACAGCTTCCTCATTTAGAGCCATATGGGAATCCTCAGTATTTTGTCTATGTGATTGCTGCAACCTTGCCCATCTTTATCGGCCTCTTTTTCAAGAAACGCTTTGCCTGGTACGAGGTATTGGTTAGTCTCTTCTTTATCGTCACCATGTTGGTAGGTGGGAAGACCAATCAGTTGGTTGCTTTGGGTACTTACCTTTGCTGGGAAATATTGCTCGTACTCTTCTACAAGCATTATCGAAAAAGTAAGGATGGCAAGTGGGTCTTCTACCTAGTTAGTTTTCTGTCCCTCCTTCCGATTATCTTTGTCAAGGTGCAGCCGGCTATCAATGGAACGCAGTCTTTGCTTGGCTTTTTGGGTATTTCTTACCTGACCTTTCGTTCGGTTGGGATTATCATCGAACTGAGAGATGGAGTGATTAAGGATTTTACCCTCTGGGAATTCCTCCGTTTTCTTCTCTTCATGCCGACTTTTTCAAGTGGCCCAATCGATCGCTTTAAGCGATTTAATGAAAATTATCAGACCATTCCTGAGCGGGATGAGTTGATGGATATGCTGGATGAATCTGTTCGCTATATCATGTGGGGATTTTTGTACAAGTTTATCCTAGCTCATGTTTTAGGAGAAACTTTACTACCTCCTCTGAAGAATCTAGCTCTGCAGTCAGGTGGCTTCTTTAACCCCTATGCTTTAGCGGTTATGTATACCTTTGGTATGGAGCTCTTCTTTGACTTTGCAGGTTACTCTATGTTTGCCTTGGCCATTTCAAATTTGATGGGAATCCGTAGCCCCATCAACTTTAACAAGCCCTTTTTATCAAGGGATTTAAAAGAGTTTTGGAATCGTTGGCACATGAGTCTTTCTTTCTGGTTCCGTGACTTTGTCTTTATGCGAATGGTGATGGTATTGACCAGAAAGAAGGTCTTTAAGAATCGCAATGTAACCTCAAGTGTGGCCTACATTGTAAATATGCTGATTATGGGATTTTGGCACGGTGTGACCTGGTACTACATCGCCTATGGACTCTTTCATGGGATTGGACTGGTTATCAATGACGCTTGGATTCGTAAGAAAAAAACGCTCAATAAGGAACGGAAAAAAGCAGGGAAAGCTGCTCTACCTGAGAATCGCTGGATTCAGTTGCTTGGCATGGTTGTCACCTTCCATGTCGTTATGCTGTCATTCTTAATCTTTTCTGGATTCTTGAATGATTTATGGTTTAAAAAATAAAAGGAAATAAAATATGGATATCAAATCAGAAGTTATCGAAATTATTGATGAGTTGTTTATGGAAGATGTTTCTGACATGATGGATGAAGATCTTTTTGACGCAGGTGTCTTGGATAGTATGGGAACGGTTGAATTGATTGTGGAGATTGAAAACCGTTTTGACATTCGTGTCCCTGTTACAGAGTTTGGTCGCGACGACTGGAATACAGCTAATAAAATCATAGCTGGTATTGTGGAGCTACAAAATGCTTAAACGCTTATGGATGATCTTCGGACCAGTCTTGATAGCTGGTTTGTTGGTTTTTCTGCTTATCTTTTTCTATCCTGCTGAGATGCGCCATGATCTGGGAGCTGAAAAGCGTTCGGCGGTGGCTACTACTATCGATAGTTTTAAGGAGCGAAGTCAAAAGGTCAGAGCACTATCTGATCCAAATATGCGTTTTGTTCCCTTCTTTGGCTCCAGTGAATGGCTTCGTTTTGACGGTGCCCATCCTGCGGTATTGGCTGAGAAATACAACCGCTCTTATCGCCCCTATCTTTTAGGACAGAGGGGAGCTGCCTCGCTCAATCAGTATTTTGGGATGCAACAGATGTTGCCACAACTGGAGAATAAACAAGTTGTATATGTTATCTCACCTCAGTGGTTCAGTAAAAATGGCTATGAGCCAGCAGCATTTCAGCAGTATTTTAATGGAGACCAGTTGACCAGTTTTCTGGAACATCAATCTGGGGATCAGGCTAGTCAATATACAGCGACTCGCTTACTACAGCAGTTCCCAAATGTAGCTATGAAGGACATGGTTCAGAAGTTGGCAAGTAAAGAAGAATTGTCGTCTGCAGACAATGAAATGATTGAATTATTAGCTCGGTTTAATGAACGCCAAGCTTCCTTTTTTGGTCAGTTTTCAGTTAGAGGCTATGTTAATTATGATAAGCATGTAGTTAAGTATTTAAAGACCTTGCCAGACCAGTTTTCTTATCAAGCTATAGAAGATGTTGTTAAAGCAGATGCAGAAAAAAATACTTCTAATAATGATCTGGGAATGGAGAATTATTTCTATAATACGCAGATTAAGAAGGATTTGAAGAAATTAAAGGATTCTCAGAAAAACTTTACCTATCTCAAGTCGCCAGAATATAATGACTTGCAGTTGGTTTTAACACAGTTTTCTAAATCCAAGGTAAACCCAATTTTTATCATTCCACCTGTTAATAAAAAATGGATGGACTATGCTGGTTTACGAGAAGATATGTACCAACAAACGGTGCAGAAGATTCGCTACCAGTTAGAAAGTCAAGGGTTTACCAATATAGCAGATTTTTCTAAGGACGGTGGGGAAGCTTTCTTTATGAAGGATACCATTCACCTTGGTTGGTTAGGTTGGTTGGCATTTGATAAGGCTGTTGATCCTTTCCTATCCAATCCCACCCCAGCTCCAACTTACCATCTGAATGAGCGCTTTTTCAGTAAAGATTGGGCGACTTATGATGGAGATGTCAAGGAATTTCAATAGATAATAATATGGAAGAGTTCAAGAATGAAACTGGTTTTCACGTTTTTTCTTGACTCTTTTTTTGGTTGTGATATAATTAACCAGTAAATAATTTTTCAAAGAATAGTATTTTTCTCTTAAAAAAGAGAAGTCCAAAAGGAAAGGAGTCAGATATGAGACAGCTAGCGAAGGATATCGATGCCTTTTTGAATGAGGTGATTTTGCAGGCGGAAAATCAGCATGAAATCCTAATAGGTCATTGTACTAGCGAGGTGGCCCTGACCAATACTCAGGAGCACATTCTCATGCTCTTGTCAGAGGAATCTTTAACAAATTCAGAGTTGGCGCGTCGCCTCAATGTCAGTCAGGCAGCAGTTACCAAGGCTATTAAGTCTTTGGTCAAGGAAGGGATGTTGGAAACATCTAAAGATCCTAAGGATGCGCGTGTGATTTTTTATCAGTTGACTGATTTGGCTCGTCCAATCGCTGAGGAGCACCATCATCACCATGAGCATACACTTTTAACCTATGAACAAGTGGCGACTCAGTTTACTCCAAATGAACAAAAAGTGATCCAGCGGTTTTTGACTGCTTTAGTAGGAGAAATCAAATAATGAGATATATTACGGTAGAGGATTTATCCTTCTATTATGATAAGGAGCCCGTTCTTGAACATATCAATTATAGTGTTGATAGTGGGGAATTTGTTACCTTGACGGGGGAGAATGGGGCGGCTAAGACGACACTGATCAAGGCCAGTCTTGGAATCCTTCAGCCACGCATTGGCAAGGTGACTATTTCAAAGACAAATACACAGGGTAAGAAATTGAGAATAGCCTACCTTCCTCAACAGATTGCCAGTTTTAATGCGGGTTTTCCAAGTACGGTTTACGAATTTGTCAAGTCGGGTCGTTATCCGCGAAAAGGCTGGTTCCGTCGCTTGAATGCTCATGATGAGGAGCATATCAAGGCTAGTTTGGACTCAGTTGGCATGTGGGAACACCGAGACAAACGCTTGGGTTCTCTATCTGGGGGACAAAAGCAGCGAGCGGTAATCGCGCGTATGTTTGCTTCTGATCCAGATGTGTTTATCCTAGATGAGCCGACAACGGGAATGGATGCAGGAAGTAAAAATGAATTTTACGAACTCATGCACCACAGCGCCCATCATCATGGCAAGGCTGTTTTGATGATTACCCATGACCCTGAAGAAGTTAAGGATTATGCGGATCGCAATATTCATCTAGTCCGTAACCAAGACTCGCCATGGCGTTGTTTCAATGTTCATGAGAATGATCAGGAGGTGGGCCATGCTTAGTTTGTTATCTTATGACTTTATGCAACGCGCCTTTCTGGCGGTTATTGCTATGAGTCTTTTCTCGCCAGTTCTTGGAACCTTCCTTATCTTGCGTCGTCAGAGTTTGATGAGTGATACCCTCAGCCACGTCTCTCTTTCGGGTGTAGCTTTTGGTTTGGTTCTGGGGATTTCTCCGACTATTTCCACTATTGCCATTGTCTTGATTGCGGCGGTCTTTTTGGAGTATCTCCGTACGGTTTACAAGAGCTTTATGGAAATCGGGACAGCTATCCTTATGTCAACAGGTCTGGCTGTTTCTCTGATTGTTATGAGCAAGGGCAAAAGCTCGAGTTCTATGAGTTTGGACCAGTACCTTTTTGGTTCAATCGTGACTATCAGCGAAGAGCAGGTTATTTCCCTTTTTGTCATTGCGGCGGTTGTCTTGATTTTGACCTTCCTCTTCCTTCGTCCTATGTATATCCTGACCTTTGATGAGGATACGGCCTTTGTGGATGGTTTGCCAGTTCGTACCATGTCTATTCTTTTTAACATGGTGACAGGGGTGGCCATTGCCCTTATGATTCCTGCTGCAGGAGCTCTTTTGGTATCGACTATCATGGTCTTACCAGCTAGTATTGCCCTTCGTCTAGGGAAAAACTTTAAATCGGTTATGCTGCTTGCCAGTGCTATTGGATTTTTAGGAATGGTAGCAGGACTTTACATTTCCTACTATGCAGAAACACCTGCAAGTGCAAGTATTACCATTATTTTTGTAACTGTCTTTTTACTAATCAGTTTAGTAAGACGTTTTATCAAATAGGAGACTAACGTGAAAAAAATTAGCTTATTGCTAGCCAGTTTATGCGCCTTGTTTTTAGTGGCTTGTTCCAATCAAAAGCAGGCAGATGGCAAACTAAATATTGTGACAACCTTTTACCCTGTCTATGAATTTACCAAGCAAGTCGCAGGAGATACTGCTAATGTAGAGCTCCTAATCGGTGCTGGTACAGAACCCCATGAATATGAACCGTCTGCCAAGGCAGTTGCCAAAATCCAAGACGCAGACACCTTCGTTTATGAAAATGAAAACATGGAAACATGGGTTCCTAAATTACTAGATACCTTGGATAAGAAAAAGGTGAAAACCATCAAGGCGACAGGCGAAATGTTGCTTTTGCCAGGTGGCGAAGAAGAAGAGGGAGACCATGACCATGGAGAAGAAGGTCATCACCATGAGTTCGATCCCCATGTTTGGTTATCACCAGTTCGTGCCATTAAACTAGTAGAGCACATCCGTGACAGCTTGTCAGCAGATTATCCTGATAAAAAAGAGACCTTTGAAAAGAACGCTGCTGCCTATATCGAAAAATTGCAATCCTTGGATAAGGCTTATGCAGAAGGCTTGTCTCAAGCCAAACAAAAGAGCTTTGTAACGCAACACGCAGCCTTTAACTATCTTGCCTTGGACTATGGACTCAAACAAGTCGCAATCTCAGGACTTTCTCCAGATGCAGAGCCATCAGCTGCACGTCTGGCAGAATTGACAGAGTATGTCAAGAAAAATAAAATTGCCTATATCTACTTTGAAGAAAATGCCTCACAGGCCCTTGCTAACACACTTTCAAAAGAAGCAGGTGTTAAAACAGATGTCCTCAATCCTTTAGAAAGTCTGACAGAAGAGGACACCAAGGCTGGAGAAAATTACATCTCTGTCATGGAGAAAAACCTCAAGGCTTTGAAACAAACAACGGACCAAGAAGGCCCAGCAATTGAGCCTGAAAAGGCAGAGGATACCAAGACAGTTCAAAATGGTTACTTTGAGGATGCAGACGTCAAGGACCGCACCTTGAGTGACTATGCAGGTAACTGGCAATCAGTTTATCCTTTCCTTGAAGACGGCACGTTTGACCAAGTCTTTGATTACAAGGCTAAGTTGACTGGTAAGATGACCCAGACTGAGTACAAGGCTTACTATACAAAAGGCTATCAGACAGATGTGACTAAGATTAATATTACTGATAACACTATGGAATTTGTTCAAGGTGGACAAAGTAAGAAATATACTTACAAGTATGTTGGCAAGAAAATCTTAACTTACAAGAAAGGCAATCGTGGCGTGCGCTTCCTTTTTGAAGCCACAGATGCAGACGCTGGACAGTTCAAGTATGTTCAGTTTAGTGACCACAATATCGCCCCAGTTAAGGCAGAACATTTTCATATTTTCTTTGGAGGCACAAGCCAAGAAGCCCTCTTTGAAGAAATGGATAACTGGCCAACCTACTACCCAGATAATCTATCTGGCCAAGAAATTGCCCAAGAAATGTTAGCGCATTGATGAGAAACCGACTAGTTCATAGGAGCTAGTCGGTTTTTGGGTACTAGATGGCTAACTTCATGATAGACCTTTCAGATACCTAAGGCACTTTAAAAAATAAATAAAACTCTTGAAATATCGGGGTTTATATGCTAGAATGTAGTTAATTGATAAGGTTCATTAGAACACCAAAGCCCCTAACTACTGGCATAGTTAAGGGCTTTTTTGACGTATCTTAGCGATTTAACGGGTGTTGATAGGCTAGTCACTCGGTCTACTCCTTACTATCTAGCCATCTGCAGACGAAATACAGGATAATCCCTGCTATGACGTCCGCTATAATAGTAAGAGCGAGCTCTATGATAAGGTTCATTAGTTTCACCTCCTCTCACGAACCGTAAGGAACGTAATCGGTAACCGATGACAAAAATAGTATATCACATTAAATTTAGATCATCAATCTCGCTTAATGATTGAAATTTTGGAGGTCAGTACATCCAATGATGTTTTTTGTGAGTCTTTTAAAGGGATTAACCGTTACTTGTTTCGTTTCTTTGTCCACGACTTGTAAAGCTCAGATAGTATGTTGATAATCAACGGAGTTAGAGAGAACTAGCATGGTGCACCTAATTCCTTACCAGTTATTTTAGCAAGGATTAGACGACAATGTGACAATTCACCTCTAATTATTGACATTTCAGGAAAAATCGCAGTAAAAACTGCACAGCCTTCTTTAAATGTGCTATAATACAGGAAAAATAATGATGGAGGTCACGATAATGGCAACATTTTTGATGATTTTTGTGGTGGTTTGTGTGCTTCTATTGGTGATAGTCACACTGAGTACAGTTTATGTGGTTCGTCAGCAGTCGGTGGCGATTATTGAACGCTTTGGGAAATACCAAAAGGTTGCCAATAGCGGTATTCACATTCGCTTGCCTTTTGGGATTGACTCGATTGCAGCGCGGATTCAGTTGCGCTTGTTGCAAAGCGATATTGTGGTTGAGACTAAGACCAAGGACAATGTGTTCGTTATGATGAATGTAGCGACTCAGTACCGTGTCAATGAACAGAGCGTGACAGATGCCTACTATAAACTCATGCGTCCAGAATCTCAGATTAAATCTTATATAGAAGACGCTCTTCGCTCTTCTGTTCCAAAATTAACCTTGGATGAATTGTTTGAGAAAAAAGATGAGATTGCCCTTGAAGTTCAACATCAAGTAGCGGAAGAAATGACAACTTACGGCTACATTATCGTGAAAACCTTGATTACTAAGGTGGAGCCAGATGCAGAAGTTAAGCAATCCATGAATGAAATCAATGCGGCGCAACGTAAGCGGGTTGCAGCGCAAGAATTGGCGGAAGCCGACAAGATTAAAATCGTCACTGCAGCTGAGGCCGAAGCAGAAAAAGACCGCCTTCATGGTGTGGGGATTGCCCAACAACGTAAGGCGATTGTGGATGGATTGGCAGAGTCTATCACAGAACTCAAGGAAGCCAATGTTGGCATGACAGAAGAACAAATCATGTCCATCCTCTTGACTAACCAGTATTTGGACACTTTGAATACCTTTGCTTCTAAAGGAAATCAAACCATCTTTTTACCAAATACGCCAAATGGTGTGGATGATATCCGTACACAAATCTTGTCAGCCCTACGTGCTGAGAAGAAATAATAGACTAAAGAGCCTGGAGTCAGGCTCTTTTTGTTTTACGATCGTGGGTTTGGGAACTAAAATCCTCCTCCACAAATTATAGAATCTTTTCTGAGGATTTAGGGAGTGATAGAGGAGGCCTTGAAAGCGCTTTTGTTTTGTGCTATAGTCAAGTAAATCGAGTCGTTTAAAGAGGAATGCTTGTATGAGAAGAGAAGAAGTTTTACGAAATCACTGGTTTTTTAGCCAAGAGGTAGGGAAAGAGGAGGCCTTGGCGCCGGATTTGCAGAGGGAAAATTGGCAGGCTATTCAAGTGCCACATGACTGGAGTATTTACAATGATTTTGACCACTATTCGCCAGCGCAAAATGAGGGTGGTCAGTTAAACGGGGGTCAAGCCTGGTACCGGACGCAGTTCTACTTGGAAGAAGATGCCAGTCTTGTATCGGTGCGTTTGTTGTTTGATGGGGTTTACATGAATGCCCAAGTCTATATCAATGGGCAAGTGCTGGGTTATTATCCCAATGGCTACACACCTTTTTCTTATGATATCACGCCTTATCTAAGAAATGATGGGACGGCCAACCAGCTTGCGGTTTTTGTGGAAAATCAGCAACCTAGCAGTCGTTGGTACTCTGGTAGCGGTATTTACCGAGAAGTAAAATTATTGATTACAGATTCGGTGCATCTGGATTTATATGGGATTAAGATAGAAAGTCCCAAGCTCAAGGAACAAAGAGATGGATGGGTGGAGACTCAGCTTGAAAGTAAGGTTTCAAATGATGGACCTCAGTCCGTGTCGGTGTATTTGGAACAGAGTATCTGGTATGATGGCCAACAGCTGTCAGACTGGCAGGCGACAGACTCTCTAGTGATTGAGTCTGGGGACAAATATTCTTTCCAACAAGCCATATCAATTTTCCAACCTTTTCTTTGGGATATTGATCATCCCCACATTTACCAATTGAAGACTCGCCTTTACAAAAATGGCATTTTGGTTGATGAAGAAGAGGAGAATTTTGGTTACCGCTATATGGATTGGCAAGTGGATAAGTGCTTCTTTCTAAATGGTCGCTGGTTGAAGATTCATGGGGTTTGTCTGCACCATGACTACGGAGCACTGGGAGCTGTGGAAAACAGGTCAGCTGCCGAGAGACGATTGCGCCAGATGAAGGAAATGGGCGTCAATGCTATTCGAATCACTCATAATCCAGCTAGTAGTATCTTGCTGGATGTAGCTGCCAAAATGGGGCTACTTATCCAAGAAGAAGCCTTTGATACCTGGTATGGAGGCAAGAAAGAATATGACTATGGTCGCTTTTTTGAGGAAAAAGCGACTCATCCAGAAGCGAAAGCAGGCGATTTCTGGTCAGATTACGATTTGCGCACTATGATTGAGCGTGGTAAGAACAATCCAGCGATTTTTATGTGGTCCTTGGGAAATGAAGTCAGCGAAGCAAATGGAGATGCTCATTCATTGAAGACAATCAAACGCATGCTAGAAAGGGTTAAGGAGGTTGATGATAGCCGTTTTGTGACCATGGGAATGGATCAGTTCCGTTTTGGAGATGGGTCTGGAGGTCATGAAAAGATTGCTGATTTGCTGGATGTGGTGGGCTTAAATTACTCGGAAGATAATATTGATGGGATTCGCAAAAGACATCCCAAGTGGCGACTTTACGGATCTGAAACCTCATCGGCTACAAGGACGCGTGACAGCTATTTTCGACCAGATAAGGAATGGGTTGGGGATAATCGCCGCGTGCGGAATTTTGAACAGTCAGACTATGGCAATGATCGAGTTCCTTGGGGGAAGACGGCGACGGCTTCTTGGATAGCAGATAGAAATCGGCTAGACTATGCGGGTCAGTTTATCTGGACAGGAGTGGACTATATCGGTGAGCCGACTCCTTGGCACAACCAAAATGACACGCCTGTAAAGAGTTCCTATTTTGGGATTGTGGACACAGCAGGGATTCCTAAAAATGATTATTATCTCTATCAAAGTCAGTGGTTGGAGCTTGATCAGCAGCCTATGGTTCATATCCTGCCCCACTGGAATTGGGAAATCCACAAGAGTTATCAACAAGTTGTGGATAAGTATGGGGATATCCCTGTCCGGGTGTATTCAAATGCCCGTTCTGTAGAGCTATTTCTAAATGGAAAATCCAAAGGCAGGAAGACTTTTCAGGAAAAATGGACTTCAGATGGTAGAAAATACCAAGAGGGAGAAGGTTCTGACCAACTCTATCTCGAATGGCGTTTGCCTTATCAACCAGGAGAATTGCATGCTGTAGCTTATGACTGTCAAGGTCAGCTTGTGGCAGAAGATAGGGTGGTGACTGCAGGTATGCCTGCTAAGATTGGGCTTCATGCCGAGAAAACACAACTGGCGCCAGATGGGCAAGACCTCCTTTATCTCTATTTTGATGTATTGGACAAGGATGGAAACTGGGTGCCGAGTGCTTCCAATCAGCTTCATTTTAAAATTGAAGGCCCTGCTCGTATTGTAGGTGTTGATAATGGCAGGCAGGCCAGTCGTGAACGTTACAAGGCTCAGAAAAATGGTCGGTTTAAGCGGAAAGCCTTTCATGGCAGAGGTGTCCTTTTGGTTCAGAGTTTAGATCAGGCAGGTCACGTAAGAGTAAAGGCCAGTGCCAGAGGGCTAGAGTCAGCAAGTTTTGATATCTTAGTGGGAGGGGCTTTGGCTACCCAACCAGTGAAAAATCAGTGCTTATTTGAGATTCGAGTGGACAAGCAGGCAGGATTACAAGAAGGGGATTCTCAAGCTATTGGACTTTATCCACAAATTGTGGATAACCCTGTGAACAAGGTGGGGAATAGTGAAGTGATTTGGGAGACGAGTGGTAGTGCCCACGCCATTATCAAGCAGGGAGTGCTTTATTGCTTGTCTGCAGGCGACTTGGCTATTCGCGCCATTTATCAAGGAAAGACCTATCAAACTCATTTGCAGGTGGCAGAAAATACTTCGCTAGGCCGAGCAGTTTCTGTAAGACCACTTCGCTTGTATACAGCTAAGGGGACTTATCCACAGTTTCCATCATCGATCTTGGTGGACTATGAGTTCGGTAGTGCAAAACGAGTCAAGGTTGTTTGGGAGGAGATTCCTGAAGAAGCTTTGGCAAGCTTTCATGAGTTTACAGTATCTGGTCAGCTAGAAGGTCTGGATTTAAAGGTTTCTGCTCAGGTTTGTGTTCAAGGGATTTGCGCTATTGAGCCTGAGAGGGTTTGGACGCTTGTCAAGGAACCCCCACACTTACCAGATCGAGTTAAGCTAGTCTTATCAGATGGCAGACGAGATACGGCCAAGGTGACTTGGGATGAACTTGATCCTCAAGTCTATGCTCAGGTAGGAGAATGTGTTCTCACAGGACAGGTAGTGGGCTGTGAGTTGCCAGCAACAGTCACCATTCATGTGACAGATGCCAGTGTAGATGGAGAAGTTATTTCCAATCAGTGGACAGGGTCCAACCTGCCTCTGGTCTTTGCTTCCCACTCAGAGCCAAATCACCCAGCCTCTTACCTAAATGACAAGGTCATTGCTCGGAAGAAATCGACAGCCAATACTTGGATTGCCAAGTCAGAGCAAGCCAGCGTGGGCATTCTTTTTGGAGATGCAGGGATTTTAAAACCGCGATTTGTGGATAACGTGACCTTGTATTATGTTGAAAATCAAGAATACGTGGCGATGGAGCCTACTTTTATTGATTATTATGTAGGGAATGAGCCTAGCTTACCTCGAACTCCCAACCATTTGGATAAGGATTCCCTGCTTAAGCAAGAGGAGAATTGGCGCCCTGTATCAGCTATCCGAAATGTTTCAAGCGACAAGGATGAAGAACTTCGTTTTGAATTTGACAAGGTGGAAACCTATGCCCTTCGTCTTCGATTTGAAAACTTGGTAAACCCACTAGCGTTAACAGAATTGCAAGTACATGCCAAAAAAGTAAATAAAAATGTAGATAGGAAGTAACATGGTGAGAGAAATAAAACCGCACGGCCCCTTGCCTAGTCAGGCTCAGCTAGCGTATTTAGAGGATGAACTAGCAGCCTTTATCCATTTTGGTCCCAATACTTTTTATGATCAGGAATGGGGGACAGGTCAGGAGTATCCTGAACGCTTTAATCCAACAAAGTTAGACGCGCGTGAATGGGTTCGTGTACTCAAGGAAACGGGCTTTAAAAAGTTGATTTTGGTGGTCAAGCATCACGATGGCTTTGTCCTCTATCCGACGGCTCATACAGATTATTCGGTTAAGGCCAGTCCTTGGAGGAGTGGAGAGGGAGATTTGCTCCTTGAAGTATCCCAAGCTGCCACAGAGTTTGATATGGATATAGGGGTCTACCTATCGCCGTGGGATGCCCATAGTCCTCTCTATCATGTGGAGCGAGAAGCGGACTACAATGCCTATTATCTGGCACAGCTGAAGGAGATTTTATCAAATCCTGTCTATGGCAATGCAGGAAAATTTGCTGAGGTCTGGATGGATGGTGCCAGAGGAGAGGGCGCTCAAAAGGTCAATTATGAATTTGAAAAATGGTTTGAAACCATTCGTGACCTGCAGGGTGATTGCTTGATTTTCTCAACAGAAGGCACCAGTATCCGATGGATTGGCAATGAACGAGGGTATGCAGGTGATCCCCTGTGGCAAAAGGTGAATCCTGATAAACTAGCAACAGAAGCAGCGCTGGATTATCTTCAGCATGGAGATTCTTCAGGCACTATTTTTTCAATCGGTGAGGCAGATGTTTCTATTCGGCCGGGTTGGTTTTACCATGAAGAGCAGGATCCTAAGTCTCTTGAGGAGTTGGTGGAAATCTACTTTCACTCAGTGGGGAGAGGAACTCCACTCTTGCTTAATATTCCGCCGAATCAAGCTGGGCTCTTTGATGCAAAGGATATTGAACGACTTTATGAATTTGCGACCTATCGCAATGAGCTCTATAAAGAAGACTTGGCTCTGGGAGCTGAGGTATCTGGTCCAGCTCTTTCCGCAGACTTTGCTTGTCGCCATTTGACAGACGGCCTTGAGACTAGCTCTTGGGCAAGCGACGTAGGCTTGCCAATCCAGTTAGAACTCGACTTAGGGTCACCTAAAACTTTTGATGTAATTGAGTTAAGAGAAGATTTGAAGCTAGGGCAACGAATTGCTGCTTTTCATGTGCTAGTAGAGGTGGACGGTGTCTGGCAAGAATTTGGCATGGGCTTTACAGTTGGTCATAAGCGTCTCTTGCGAGGTTCGCTAGTAGAGGCACAGAAGGTGCGCGTGATGATTACAGAGGCACAATCTATGCCTGTATTGACCAAGATTTCCCTCTATAAAACTCCTAGCTTATCACAAAAAGAAGTTGTTCAGGGACTAGCATTTGTAGAAAAAAGTCTAGCTGTGACAAAGGGAGAGACTCTTCATTTTAGGATTGAACGTAGCGAAAGTGACACTCCTTTGGAGGCTAAGGTTTCGATTCAACCGGGGACAGGTGTCCATGGTGTCGCCTATCAGGACGAGATTCAAGTCCTTCAATTCCAAGCTGGGGAAAGCAAAAAAGATTTGTGCCTACCAACCCTGTATTTTGCTGCTGATAAGACCTTGGATTTCTATCTCAATTTGACTGTTGATGGACAGTTGGTTGATCAACTTCAAGTACAAGTTTCATAAAATAAAAGAGCCTTTGCACGATACAAAGGTTCTTTTGTCTACTAGCTAGTGACTTGGTAACCAGCTGAGGGTGAAGGTTAGCTGTTCAGCTTTTAAGAGGTCTTGGTGTTGAATAGTTGATACTAGGTCTTTGTCCAGTCGGCATTCTTTTACAAAGTTAAAATGGCTGTAGTTTTGTTTAGTATGGATATCCAGCCATTTATCTTCTTTAGCTAGATAAATACGGAGGTGGTCAAAGAGAGGGATTCCGAGATCATAGCTGGGCTTGCCTGGACAGGTTGGATAAAATCCGAGAGCCGACCAGATGTACCAGGCCGAGAGACTACCATTGTCTTCATCGCCAGGATAGGCTTGCCAGCTTGGGTGAAAGGCTTTCTGACGGAGCGTCTTGATGAGAAGGGCAGTGTAGTCAGGGTAATCGCTGTAGCGGAAGAGATAAGGAATGTGGAAACTCGGCTGGTTGGAAATGGCTATTTGTCCAAAAGGAGCAGTAGCCATCTCGCTCATTTCGTGAATCTCGTAGCCATAGCCTGTTGTCTCAAAGAGGGGAGCCTCCTGACAGGCTTTTAAAAGATAGTTGTTAAAGGCTTCTTTTCCACCCATAAGCTGGATCAAGCCTGGGATGTCGTGGAGGACACCTAAAGTTGCTTGGATGGCTGAACATTCGGCATAGTCGCGTCCCCAACTATAAGGAGAGAAATCAGGACGGAAGTTGCCTTGACCATCACGCGCTCGCATGTAACCTGTCTCAGCGTCAAATAGATGGCGGTAATTGTGTGAAGTAGTCTTATAAGTCTCAGCGATTTCTATTTGCCCCAGTTTTTCGGCACAGCTGGCGATACAAAAGTCGCTATAGGCGTAGTCTAGGATATGGCTGACGCTTTCGTGGTGGTCGGTAGAGAGGTAGCCTAGTTCTTGGTATTGGGCTAGTCCGTGACGACCATTGATGCCGAGAGGGTCGGTCTTACTGGCTGTTTCAAGCATGGCTTGGAGGAGTTCTTCTTCTAGGTCGGGGGTCATGTCCTTGCAGGCGCTATCGGCGATAATACCGTCTAAGAGGGTACCTGGCATCATACCCCGTTCATCTGGAGCCAGCCATTTTGGAAGAAATCCAGTATCGCGGTAGCTATTGAGAAAGCCTTCTAAAAAGCGGTGATAGTGCTCCGGTATGATAAGGGCAAAGAGGGGGAAGGTGGTGCGGAAGGTATCCCAGAAACCATTGTTGCTGAAGAGAACACCGGGTTTGACAGTACCAGTGGCCAGATCCATGTGGATGGCTTGACCTGATTCATCAACTTCATAAAAAGTTTGTGGGAAGAGGAAGAGTCTGTAGAGACAGTGGTCAAAGAAGGTTCGGTCAGCCTCTCCTGTCTCTATAACATCAAAACGATGGAGGAGATTTTCCCAATCCGCTTGGGCACTTGCTTTACAGTTATCAAAATCTTCTTTAGGTAGATTAAGCAGTGCTTGAGAA
The DNA here is from genome assembly GCA_946190205.1 of Streptococcus mitis. Classification (GTDB taxonomy): domain Bacteria; phylum Bacillota; class Bacilli; order Lactobacillales; family Streptococcaceae; genus Streptococcus; species Streptococcus mitis_DI. The sequence goes on from CAMHZO010000011.1 coordinate 28,321, forward strand.
GAGGAGATGAAAGAAGTGGCTAGCTGAATCTCAGCATGGCTACTTGCTAAGTCAATTCGCCAGTCTCTCCCTTCCTGGCTGATAGCAAGAATATCCGTATTCATTTGCAGAGCAGTGAACAGTATCAGTGGATTTTTGTTGGTTTCAGTTTTTCCTTCTTGTTGCAGGGAAAGATTCCTCTTATCTACTTGCTCTACTGTCAGTTCATCTGCTGCGTGAAGGTAGAGGGAGAGGGCTTTGTCTTGCTTTTGCTTCAAACGAATAGAAGCACCGTAGCAAGTCGGTGTGAGCTGGCTTTCAATCTGATAGCGCAGGGAGAAAATCTTCAGATAATGAGGTTGGAAAGAGGCCTTATCTATGTCATAGGAAGATTGGCGGTGAAAGAGGCTGTCTCCACCCAGTTGACCGGTGATAGGTGTCAGAAGGAGCCAAGAGTAGTCTCCAATCCAAGGACTGGGCTGGTGGGTTAATCGAATCCCCTGAAAGATAGGCAGATGTGGATCAAAAAACCAAGAGCCCTCCTGGTCACTGGTCTGGGGTACAAAGTAATTCATCCCAAAAGGAACGCCTGTGTATGGCAGGGTATTTCCCCGAGAAAAGGCATGCTTGCTGGCAGTTCCAAAGCGGGTATCGATGGTTTCAAGTAGTGGTTTCATAGTCTTTCCTTTAGCTGTTTTTCTACATTATATCAGAAAAAGATAGCCTTTAGAAAAGGAGTTTCAAAGATAACTATTTTGTAGAAAAATGAGTCTTTTGACAAAACAAATCTCACAAAAACCCTGTTGTTATTGGCTTTTTGCTTTGTCTTAAATTGTTAATTTTTGAATTTGCTCCCCTTTTTGCTCCCCTTATAGTGCTTTTAGTGCAGTTTCGTAGAATGATACTGCTTTTTTTGCGTTCTCTTTTGAGAGGTGGCTATATGTGTCCATGGTCATGCTGATTTGAGAGTGGCCTAGACGGTGCTGGAGCTCCTTGTAAGGTATTCCAGAGTTAAGCAGTAAACTAGCGTGAGTATGACGGAAACCATGAAAACCTATATTCGGAACATCAGCGCGTTTAAAATGTGTTAGTAATCTTTTTTTAAGTTTTACAATGCTAGTATATTCATGAATGAAGTCAGAAAATACTACACTTTCACGTTGCCCTATCTTCCAAGCTTCTTTAGTTTGGCGTAGTTTGTACTGCTTCAGCATGCTAACAGTTTCTTGATCTATATCTATATCCCGATAACTAGACTTTGACTTTGGGCTGTTAATTTCTAAATACCGATTTAGTGTCTTGGTGACATGCACGATAGCATTATCTAAATCTATATCAGACCAGGTAAGGGCTAAAGCTTCATTGATACGACAACCAGTTGCCAGTAGGAACTTATAGAGCGTTACATCATAGTAATAACGATATTTACAACTATCTAAATTATCAAGATAAACAAGAAACTTTTTTAACTCTTGATTATCAAAGTGCTTTAACTTTTGTCGCTTTGCTTTCTGAGTGTTACGAGGTAAAACCACATCACGCGCAGGATTGGACGGTATCGCTTGCATGGTTACGCCATACTGTAAGATACGTTTGTTTAAAGCGTGTATCATATCATAGTGTAGAAAAGCGCCCTCTTCCCCTCTATTAGCCTTATCAGCAAGTTTATTGATAATTGACTGAATAAGTGGAGTAGTGAGTTTGTCGAGCTTATACTCCCCGAAAGTAGGCAATATGTGATTATCTATTAGCGTTCTAACGTTTCCTTGAGTGTTTGGCTTAACTGTATTCTTATAGCTTTCCCACCAGAGACTGGTTAATTCTTGATAGTTTTTTATGGTAACAGCTTTTTGTCTAGTAGATCCTACTTTTTGAAAAGCAATTTTTTCTTTAGTGGCCTTTTGCTTTACCTCTTTATGTGTCCGCCCCGTTACCTTAGTTTTAACTTTCTTTCCTGTTACCTGGTCAACTCCTAGATAGACATTAGCACGGTAAACTTTACTACCGTCTTTTTTTATAACTTCAGTTATTTTCATGATGATAAACCTTTCTAAAATACATCAGCAGGCAAGCCATTATCAAAAAGGTTTTATATCATGCTAGGGCTTACGATAAGACCCTTATTTTCGTTTCATTTCTTCCAGTAGAGAATACATAGCATCAATGTGGTTATATTTTTGAAATTCAGGATCTTGGTTTTGTGCAATAAAGTATACGTATTGTCTACCGGATTTGAATTTATCGATAGCTTGTTTTTCCACTAATTTCTTTAAATATTTTAAAATTGTATTTTTGTGGATTTTTAGTTTTTCTTCCAAAGTCTCTCTTGTTATGAAACGGTTTTCGATTATTAATTCTAATATTTTTTTCTCATATTCGTTATCAATATCCAGGTTATCTATAAGGGAAGTATCCCATAATGTAAGTTCAACTGAGTCTAATTCAGTTCGTAAATTGGGATACTTTAAATGACTCTCTTTAACTGCTTCCATTATTTTGGGTATACCAGTTCCCGCTTTTTCACATAAATTTAAAAATCTAAAAATTTCTTGTATTAAGTAGTTTCTTGGATCAGAATGTGCCCCACTAAAAAAGTCCTTTATGTCAATTCTAAGTGTTCCGCCATTTGTGAATATATACCTGTCGGGATATCTAATTATCATTATCCCTTTTTCGCTTTTATAGTCGCTATGAATAAGGCTATTAATGAATGCCTCGCGAATTGCAATTCGTAATTTTGAAATTCCAATTCTATTCATAGAATTTTCTTGAATGTTAGAGTTGTCATTCAAAGTTAGATATAATTTTTCAATAACTAGGTAAAAGAAATTAAAAAGATTATCTTCCCCCCATGTACCATCATAAATCACACGATCTTTAAAGCGATTGTTTTCAGAAAACTCTTTTAGAACATATTCTACGTTATAGTGTGGAATAAACTCTTTTATTGAATTATGTGTACCAAAAATTAATAGTCCAGCAACTGTTGGCTTTACTTTATCGTCCTTGCGATCTCTTCGTAAAGCATTTATTTTTATTAAAAATTGTTCGTTATCCAATTTTGAAAAAGGGTGCTCCGCATTTATATTATCAAATTTTTCTCTATATAGCTTTATTGTTTCTGTATCTAAGTCTAAAATAGAAAAATCCTGAATAAGTGTGCTATCAAAACTTTCCTTAGCGGAATCTCTTAACATAGAGTTGATTTGTTCTTGTGAACATCTAAAATCTCCGGTACCTTGGCGGAAATAAGTAGATGTTACACTTTCGTTTAGATATATTGGTTTGTCCTTATAATCAACTTTATAAATAGGGATAATGATAATACTCTTTCCTTTTTCATTTATAACTTGAACACTTTCTTCATTTATTACATTTCTGTTAATTTTCTTAGGATTGTTAACTAAACTATATAAATCATCAAGTATTTTATCTGGATTATTGACCCCAGAAATATAAAATTCTTTATTTTGTGTATTCTCTGATATTCCCAGAATTAGTAATCCATCATTTGTATTAGCAAAGGAGCAAATGGTTTTCATACCGTCTTTAGGGAAAGAGTTTTTAGCTTCTTTGAATTCAACACTTTGGTTTTCCCCTGATAATAACAATTTTTGTATATCGTATTTTCTCATTTTTTCTCCAATCGATTCGCACACGCATTCGCACACGCGCGGGAAAAATAGTTTATTTTTAGTTAGCTAACAGTGCTATTAAAGGTTTTTTTGAAAGTAGATTATTCGCACACGCATTCGCACACGCGCTTCAGGATTGTTGAACATTGTGGCGCGTGAATGTTTTAATCTTCTGTTGCTAGAGATTTAGCTAAATCTAGTACAATTCCTTGCTTTTTATCATCTAGTAGTGCAAACCAGACCAACAGATCACTTTCTTTCCAATTTTCAAGAATATTTATTGACCTTAGAAAATCAATGTAATGATCCCAATCCTCGCCGTCATTGCTGACATATTTTTTTTCTATTCTATCTAATTTTTCACTGTTTACTAATGATAAGATTTTAGCTTTAGCAACATTTGCAAAATCGTTCTTATCCTTTTTTCTTAAATCGTCATGAGCTAAATTTTTATCGGGATATTCACTATACCCCAGCAGATATCCAACATTTACCCCGAAGTAGTCAGCAAGTTGCTGAGCTTTTTCTTCTTTTATTTGACGTTCGCTGTTTTCCCAGCGTAGTATGGTGATTTTAGATACAGATATTTCATCAGCTAATCCTTGTTGGGTTAGATTTTTTTGTTTTCTTAATTCTTTCAGTCTATTCATGATTTTATCCTACCTCTTGCAGATAATTATAACTGATTTTAATAAAAGTATCAATAAATGATACAAAAAATCTAAAAAAACCATTGACAAGTAACACAAACGGATATATAATAAAGTCAAAAGTTATCCAAAACGGATACATCGAACCTTTGGAACTTTAATTTATTAGTGGAAGGTTTTTTAGAAAGGGGGAAACCTATGAGCAAACTACGAGGCTATCGGGTTATGTTAGGACTAACTCAACAACAGATGGCGGACAAGCTAAAAATTTCTTTGCAGTCATACAACAACAAAGAATTAGGTAAAACACCATTCAATGACAAAGAACGTCTAGCGATTAAGTCAATGGTTGCAGAAATCAAATCAGATATAACCATAGATGAACTATTTTATAGCTAGAAAGGAGCAAACCAATGGAACTAGTCTATATGGACGGAAAGAAAGAGCCGTATACTACAAGCGAAATAATAGCTGAATGTGCTGAAGTTACCCATCACACAGTACAAGAACTTTTAAGAAAGCATAAAGCTGATTTTGAAAGCTACGGAATTATCGCATTTGAAATGCGTAAATTAGACGGGCGAGGGCGACCAATGAAAATCTATCGCTTGAATGAGCAACAAGCGACCTTGCTGATCACTTATCTAAAGAATACTGAACCTGTACGGCGGTTCAAAATGAACCTAGTCAAAGCATTCTTTGAAATGCGTGAGGAGCTTTCTAAGTTTCGTATGCAGAGGGCGCTAGAAAAACCAAAAAGAAAAACCTTGCATGACAGTATTGAGAACTGGGAGGCAAAACCCAAGCACGCGCATAGCACCATGAACAACCTGCTACTAAAAGCAGTAACCGACAGGAACGCTAAGCAGTTAAGGAAAGAACGTGGGGGCTACAATGGCATTGATAGCTTGACCAGTGACGAGCTAGAGCAATACCAGGCATTTGAGGATATGGTAATAGCCATGATTGGCTTGAATATGAGTTATCAGGAAATCAAAGCTATGGCATTCAGAAATAAAAAAACACGCACTAAATGCGCGTGAGAGCAACAAAAAAGGCTTACCGAGACCAATCAGCAAAGCCTTTAACACTAACACTAAAACGAATTTAACAAAAAGCAGGCAAGCTATTATCAAAGAGGTTTTAGTAAAGATTTATACCTAGATTATAGCATATTTAGGGCAATTTGACCATACGGAGAGCGCCAACTCTTTAAACTGGACACTACTTCCAAGCGTTCGCCAACTTGGGGCAATTGCCTAGCGTTTGGAGTGGTGCTAATCCTGTATAAGAAACGACAATTAAAAGGCCAATGGAGGAATAATATGACAACAGATTTAGACAACATGACACAAGCAGAATTTGATGAACTAATGGCAGAAATTAAGGCAAAATGCCCAAACCTCTTCCAGTTTATTGCTGATTTTGTAGATAGAAAGGTAACATCCGAAGAGGTGGATGAATACTTGAAGATGAAACGAGGCGAACAAGTGGACTACATTAAGAGTTATCAAGCGAGGGCATAACATGAATGAATTAGATTTGACGAATACACAATCGGTTATCTTTATGGTGGTAGCTATTGGCTTTCTGATCTATCTAAACCACCGAGACCGCAAAAAAAGCGCCCAATTTGAGCGAGAAAACCAACAGACGATAGAAACACCTAGCGAGGATTTAAACCCTTGCTACGGGCGTTATATCCAGCTTGCAGGGGTCAACGTATGGGGAGGAACTGAATGAGTCTATCAGAGAATGACAAGCGAGTATTAAGACTAATCAAAGTGGGGGCAGAGAACTCCATAACCGGGGCAGAAATCAGCCTGATCACTAAGCTGGCAGAAAGAACCGTGCAAGATATTATCAGCCGTCTAATCACGCGCCATAGCGTTCCTATTGTTGGGGTTCGCCATGGGACATTTAGAGGATATTTTATCCCAGCAAATAAAGATGAGCTGTTGGACGGTGCAAAAACATTTTACAATCAGATCCGAGAAGAAGAAAAGCGCCTAACTATCCTTTTAAATGCTGATTTAGAGAGTTATAAGCAACTACTGAAGGGGGCGGACGAATATGTTTAGCCTAAGCCGAGAAAGCGAGCAAGACCTAGCGCATGGCATTATAGAGGTAGTGGAACGATACCTGGGAGCGCGTGATAGACTCAAACCACGACTGACAGGTTTAATCTCAGCCCAGGAAGTCATGGACGAGTTAGATATAAAATATATGACACTCCAAAAGTGGGAAAAAGCAGGGCTAAGGCGATACCAGCCCCCACTAGAAGATACTAGGAAAATCTATTATAGAATTTCTGACTTGATGAAGTTTCTGGGGGTGGAGAATGGCTAGATGTATGACTGATCCAATTTATAAAGTCATGAGACTTGCAAGGGAAGACAGAGCAAAGAACCGAATGCCTAGTTTAGAGTTGATTGAAGCACAAAAGCGATTGAAGAAATTGAAAAAAAGACGGAAGAGAGGAAATTAATGGAAGCAATCTCTATGAATGAAGATGATATGAATAAAGAGGAAGTAAATCATTCTGAGACAGTTATTAAGCAACCGTTAATTAAAAACAAAGATGGAGTAACGGTAGCAAAAAGAGCAAATTTGACCAAATTGCTGACTTATTACGATGAAAATTTAACAGATCTCTTTATGTATAACGAAACTACACATAATATTGAAATTTTAGAAGATAGAAAGTTAGGTATCCATACATTAAAAAAAGGTATTTATGAAGATAGTGCTACTATCCAGATAGCTAGCTATATATCTAGTCGATATTTGGTGGATTTTAATAATGGCCAGATAGCTGATGAAGTACAAGCGGTGGCAAGAACAAGGAGCTACAATCCAATAAAAACCTTTTTGCAGAAGGCTTTAATTAATCATGAGAAAAAAGATCCATTTAAGATAATTCAACAATATCTAAATATTGCAGATACGGAGTATAACAGAATAGCTTTAGATCTTTTTTTCCGTGGAGCAGTTGCACGGATTTTTGAACCTGGATGTCAATTTGATTATTGTCTTGATTTAGTAGGCCCCCAAGGTGGAAGAAAGACTAGCTTTCTGAGGCAAGTTTTCATGAACTGGTACACTGACCAGATCGAGAGTTTTAATAAAAAAGATGATTTAGCGGTAATGGTAAAAGCTTGGTTAGTAAATGATGATGAATTAGTAGCAACCAAGAACATGAACTTTGAGGGGGTGAAGAAAAGCATTACATTATCCGTAATAAGCTTTCGGCCTCCCTGCGGACGAGCTAGTCAGACACTACCTGTTGACTTTGTTTATTCACGGACTACAAACGAAACAGAGCACCTAGGGGATGCAACAGGAGATCGTCGTTTTATTGGTGTAGAAGTTGAAAAGGTTACTCCAAAGCATAAAAAAACTATAATCGAAAAAGATTTGATAGATATTTGGGGGAATTATTATGCTTCATACATGGAAAACCCTAAACTTTATTATGATGAACTAGATCCTGAAGGAATTTTGATAGAGGAAGAACGTAAGAAGTTTAAAAAAGAGGACTATGTAACTGAGATGCTTGATTGGTATCTTAATCAACTTATTCCGATGGATTTTTACGAGGAATATATAGAATCTTACAATAGGCGTCTTTATTACTCTGAACTGCTTTCTACTGGAGTAGCGTATAGACCAGGAGAGAAAGGCAGTAAAAAGGAATGGGAAGGCGTTAGAATTCGTGACCGTGTTTCAGTTGGTGATATTTTAAATGAACTATTTCACGATGATAATCGTCCAGAAGCGATAAGAGTTAAAATAAATCGGTACTTTTCAAGATTATCAAACTGGGAAAAGAAGAAAAATATAAAATTTGGAAAAAGAGTAACGTCAGGATTTCAGAGAAAAGTAGGAAAAAAAGTTAAAAAGTAGGACGAAAGTAGGACAATTTTCAAAGATATCCTATTTTTGAAAAACCAGTAATACCAAGGGATTAGGAGGATATTTTTAATATTTGGTAGGAAAGTAGGAATATTTTTTTATATATTATATAAAAAATATCCTCTATATATTATAGAGTTGGAAAAAAGTTCCTACTTTCCTACCAATATGCGCTTAAAGCTAATAATATCAAGGGTTTAAGCTGGTAGGATAGCACTAAAAATAATCCTATTTATTCCTACCGTGGTAGGAAAACAACAGAAGGAGTAAGAAACATGAAAACTAAACTATTTTTTTATTATAAATGGCAACAACCGCTTGAAGAATTTGAGCAGGAAGTAAATGATTTTATGGCGACAGTGCAGGTAATTGATGTAAAACATTCAACCGCAACCGTAGGAGATAGTGATGGCATGGGTGCGATTGCTAGTTTGCTAGTATTATACAAGTAAAGGGAGATAAACAACATGACACTAAAAACATTTTCAGATAAAGCCAAAACATTTACTTTCAATTACGAATTTAAAGACCTAGATACTGCTCTGGTAGCAGGTCACGCGCTACTAGGATATATGACTGGAACATATTGCCAGCCTACAATCTCATTGACCTACAAGGATAAGGGAACGCTTGTCGCTGAGTATGTGGAGGATAGCAAACTAAACAAGACCTTCAAGCGCATTTGCGACAGTTTTAAAGACTACTACAACCAACCAGTGGACGATGAAGCATTTGAAGAACGTTATAAACGGGAGCGCGTGCTTCAACTCAAAGAGTCAAAGGACTTTGATAGTTTGCTGAATAAGGTCACAGACTACGAGCTAGAACTATTAGACTATGCTGATCGCTTGCTTTCTGATACGCCTATCCCTATGGACTCTATGACTGCTTTTGGTACGTTGGAAAAGCTAGGCGATGAAAGTATTAGCCTACTCCAAAAGTTGGACGTAGAGGGCGAATATAAAGGACTTGCTGGTTATACAGAGCATTTGAAGTAGAACACAGGGGAGCAATCCCCTTTTTGCTATCAAGTCAATAGTTTTGGGTTTTTCCATATAGGGGGAAATAATGAAGCAGTTAGCAATAGAAACAATCACTAAACCAATGAAGCTGAGAGGAATATCTAAGGGTATAGCTGAGTTGGACGGTCAACGTTTAGAGATTGATTTGGATAATTTAATGATTGATTTTGGTGGAGAGTCATTTGAATTAGACAGAATAGCAGGAACTAAGGGAGGTAATCGCTATTTCTTTCTTTGCCCTGATTGTGGTAGGCGGTGCAGGTTGCTTTATAAACGGTATTTGTATTTTAGTTGCGGTACTTGTCTAGATATCCACAAGAGTACCCTGAACCGTAGTAAAACGGATTGCCAATACTACTGGGAGCTTGCACTAAAAGAAGCCAGAAAGGTAGAACCAGGGTGGAGTCCTAGACGTGGTGGATATATGTTTGATGGTTTCCCTGAAAGACCAAAGTATATGAAGCGTGACAGGTATCATAAGCACTATAAGAAGTTTTTGAAGTATACTAAAAAAGGGGATAGATTTTGGCTGAATGGTTCTAGATTGTGAGACAATATGAAGTAGTGTGCAATTTACAAAACGAACAAATACTACATATTTGACGGTTTGAATGTTAAAAAAGCTAGATATATCAAGGATTTAAGTAAGTAGAGCGTTCCAAAAAAGGGTGAGATAAGGGTGAGGTTACATATAAAAAGTACAAGGTTAGTACAAGGTTGTGTATTTAAAAATATTAAAAATAGGCTAAGATTAGGCTAAGGTCACATACTTCAAAATACTAAGGTTTTACAAAGGTACAGGGATTTTTTTCTAGTGATAGAACCCCAAGGATACCACAAGGTATAGCTACTTTTTTAGAGCCATAGAACGGTAAGGTTTTGGTAAGGTACAGGAGTTTTCCAATGGTGAGGTTTTGGTGAGGTAGTGGCAAAAAAATGCTTTAAAAATAAGGGGCTAATAAGCCGTTGAACTCCGAGCGAACGCCGAGAAAGTGGCCATATCCCCCTATCATTTATCAAGCAGATAAGAGCAATAAAAACCCTCCTTAACTCCCTGAGAAACGACAAGCAGATAAGCGGAGTTTTTACCCCTCTTATTTCGGATTTACTCCTTGCAGAATGACAAGCAGATAAGGACGACAATAAGCCTTCTTAATTACTTACAAAACGATAGGGAGTTAAGACGAATTTAAAAGCTCCTTATTTTCGTTTTTCTCCTTGTCAAACGGTAAGGAAATAAGACAGGAAATAACATCGCTTATTTTGATTTTGCTCCCTGAAAAACTGTAAGGAGATAAGGAGACTTATTAGCTTCCTTAATTTGAATTTTCTCCTTACAAAATGACAGGGAAATAAGAGCAGTTTAAAAGTCTGTTATTTTGGATTTGTTGCTTACCAAATGATAAGCAGATAAGGAAAGAAATAACTTGCCTTAATTGCTTGCAGAATGACAAGGAAATAAGGGAGATAAAAACATCCCTTAATTGCTTATCAAACCATAAGGAGATACGGGGGTTATCTCCCTCCCCACGCGCTTCTATGAGCTTCACCCGTCATTGTACATTTTTTCTCACGGGAAATTCATTTGAAGCTAGAGCGAACGTAGAGAAAACGCAAAAATACACTAAATAAGGAGTATCAACTTGACCATTAAAGAAATAGAGGAAAAGCTAAAAAGGGTGAAAAAAGGAAATGCCCTTATCCAGAGACTGCAACTTAAGTACCAGAGTTTAGACAACGGCTTATTATCTGGATCTAACCAATTTCAAACACGGGTTACAATGAGCAAAACCAACACCACTGAGGATAAGATACTTGAAGTATTGGAATTTAAAGATGAGATAGTGGAGCAAATGAGCGCCCTTATAGACGAACGCATGGAAGCGATGGATATGATAAACCAGTTAGAAGAAATAGAGGAATGGCTAGTGTTGATGATGATTTATTTCAATGGTTTTCCGATAGATCAAGTTTGTAATCAGTTAGGTTTTGGCAAGGCGCAGATATATAGATTTCGGAGGAAAGCTATAGAACACTTGAGCAAGGTGGAAGGAGCGAACTAATGGAGCTGGATAAGTTTAAAACGATGATGAACGTCAGAGAGCGGATGACTTACTTTCTACGTTTCCAGCGGATGGCAGGAAGTGAAAACCAAGTTACGATAGATGAAGAGGCTTGGAAACTTGTCTTACCTGACCAGTGGAATTTGAGCGGTGAACATGAAAAAGCAATCCGTGAAGGATTGGAAATATTTGCCCACGATATCAATAGCATAGAGAACAAGCGAGCCAGAAAATACTTTATTATCCATTATTGTTATATGAGAAAGAAAACAATGAGCGAATGCGTAGAAATGGCAGGTACTAGCTCCACTAGTTATCACCGATACAAACAGATAGCTGTTTTAAACTTTGCGAGAATCCACCAGAACGGAGAGTTAGAAGCGTAAATGTTGGCAAATGTAGGCTGAGGCTTCATATTCGCCCCTTATTCGCTTTGTTTTGGACTGGACGACTAAATCATTATGGATAACTAAAAGCCCTTAGAAACGATTCTGGGGGCTTTGTTAGAAGGAAGTAAAAAAATGTGAAATAAACAGCAAATTCTTTTGACATATGTGATATAATAAGAATAAAAAAACAATGGAGGTGACTGTGATGTCAATGAGAAAATTAGCAGATCATATAATTGCAGTTGCGCAGAAAAATTCATTACCAATTACAAATTTACAACTTCAGAAAGTTATGTATTTTGTAATTAAAATTGCAAAACAAGAAAATTTAATAGATTTAGACCAACTAAATGAAATTTACGATGAAAAATTTCAAGTATGGGCGTACGGACCGGTCATAAAAAAAGAGTATGCAAGGTTTAAAAAATTTGCTTCAGAACCAATTGTTGGTGATTTTCAGGCTTCGGAAGAATACAGAGTTTTCGATGATTTTATTGTTGAGTTATTAAATGTAAGTGTATTTACGTTAGTTGATCTTTCGCATAGAGTACCATTTTGGGTAAATAATAAAAATAAGATTCACGGTTTTAGAAGTGAAGTTACATACACATTGGATGATATTTAAATGAGTAAATTAGAAAATATTAAAAAGAATTTAAAAGGAGAAACATCTAAATTTTTTCAAGACTATCTTGATTTTCTTAAGAAGTATCAAGAATTAAAAATAACGGAAGAATCAGATTTAGTACCATCTACTTCTCTTAATCTTGAAACAGCACCAACTCTTAAAAAATTATACAACGATAGTTTTTCCACTTCGGAAAAAAATAATTCTGAAAAAGAATTAGACTATATTAGTGAGGTATATACAGATATAGAGTCTTTTATAGAATATTTTAAACAGAATAAAATAGAGCGTGTAGAATATGGTTTAATTTATAAAATTGTTCTAAGCGCTAAAAATCAAGTTACAAATGAGGAGGAATCTGATTCAGACATTTTTGATAATTTCCTCCAACTAGTTAAAGAACAATTGTTGACTTACATAACCAATCGTGAAGTCGAGGGAACAATCCAAAATTATGAAAAATATATTATCTGCTTTTATAAAATAATAGAGCATACAATTTTAGCAAATATGCAGTATGCTGAACTCTATTTAAGTTCAGAGAAACAAATTGAAGATCTAAACACAACATTTAGATACATTTCTGAAAGTGTAGATGAGCTGTTTAATGATGTAAACGCTAAAATATTGGGTATTAATAGACAAACGAATGATTTAAAAGAAAATACAACTAAATTAGAAAAAAGAATAACAAATTTTAATACGGAAATTATTTCCATTTTAGGTGTGTTTTCAGCGTTTGTGTTTGTTATGTTTGGTGGTTTTGATGCACTGGCTAAAATATTAGAAGGACTACAAGATAGTGATATATCAATCTTTAAAACTTTGATTATCTCGTCTATTTTAATTAGTTTTTTAATAACAATTCTTTATTCATTGATGTATTGGGTTTCAATTATTATTGAGAAACCCATCTTGCAAAAAAGTTGTACTTGTAATGATGTTTGCTGGAATCTTAAACATATTTATGAAAGGCATAGATTCTATTTAACCTTAATGTTTATTTGTGCCATTTTATTTTTGCTTTCATGTTTATTGCTAGTTTTCAATCCATCTTTTTAGTAATACATAAAATGGGTGGTCTATATAAAATTTTTAAACTATAAAAATTAAAAATTAGCACGTTTGACCGTGCTAGTTTCTTGCCTGCTGAACTCGTCAAATTCTAGCCCTTTTGTGGGGCTTTTTTTGCTCCCTTTTTTGCGTACTTTTGGGGAGCAAGTAGTAAATAGTAATGTTAGTAATTTTTGTTAAAAAGCGCGTGATATAAGGGTTAGGAAGCCCCAAAGAAACATAAAATAAGCAGATTTTGATTTTGTAGAAAAATGACTATCATTTGTGTATGTATTTTCTGTCTCAAAAGCTATATACTGAAAATGAAACTTGTTTGAAAGAGGATACTGCACGATGATTTATTCAAAAGAAATTGTTAGAGAATGGCTAGATGAAGTGGCAGAGCGGGCTAAGGACCATCCAGAGTGGGTGGATGTTTTCGAGCGTTGCTACACAGATACCTTGGACAATACAGTTGAAATCCTAGAAGATGGTTCAACCTTTGTACTCACAGGAGATATTCCTGCTATGTGGCTTCGAGATTCGACAGCCCAACTCAGGCCCTACCTTCATGTAGCTAAAAGAGATGCCCTCCTGCGTCAGACTATTGCAGGTTTGGTCAAACGTCAGATGACCTTGGTACTCAAGGATCCTTATGCCAACTCCTTCAACATTGAGGAAAACTGGAAGGGCCACCACGAGACAGACCATACCGACCTTAATGGCTGGATTTGGGAACGCAAGTATGAGGTGGACTCGCTTTGCTATCCTTTGCAGCTGGCTTATCTCCTCTGGAAAGAGACTGGCGAGACTAGTCAGTTTGATGAGACTTTTGTTGCAGCGACTAAGGAAATTCTCCATCTTTGGACGGTAGAACAAGACCACAACAACTCTCCTTATCGTTTTGTTCGTGATACTGATCGTAAGGAAGACACTTTGGTAAATGATGGATTTGGCCCTGACTTTGCCGTGACAGGTATGACCTGGTCAGCCTTTCGTCCGAGTGATGACTGTTGTCAGTATAGTTACTTGATTCCGTCAAATATGTTTGCGGTGGTTGTCTTAGGTTATGTCCAAGAAATCTTTGCAGCATTGGCTCTAGATGATAACGAGAGTATTATTGCTGATGCCAAGCGTCTTCGTGCTGAAATCCAAGAAGGAATTGAAAACTATGCTTACACGACTAACAGCAAGGGCGAGAAGATCTATGCTTTTGAAGTAGACGGTTTAGGAAATGCCAGCATCATAGATGATCCAAACGTACCAAGTCTGCTGGCAGCACCTTATTTGGGCTACTGTTCGGTCGATGATGAAGTTTATCAAGCAACTCGTCGTACCATTCTGAGCCCTGAAAATCCCTACTTCTACCAAGGAGAATACGCTAGCGGTCTCGGAAGTTCTCATACCTTCTATCGCTATATCTGGCCAATCGCCCTTTCTATCCAAGGTTTGACAACAAGAGATAAGGCAGAGAAGAAATTCTTGCTGGATCAGCTGGTTGCTTGCGATGGTGGTACAGGTGTCATGCACGAAAGCTTCCACGTGGACGACCCAACTCTCTACTCTCGTGAATGGTTCTCTTGGGCTAACATGATGTTCTGTGAATTGGTCTTGGATTACTTGGATATCCGCTAAGGAGCGCGCTTTAGCGCAACTGATTCTTGGAAAGAATCACAAATTTACATTTAAAACGTTAACAATAAAAATTTAAATTTAGAATGAGGTTTTACTTCATGGAAAATGTTGTCGTACATATTATCTCACATAGTCACTGGGACCGTGAGTGGTACTTGCCTTTTGAAAGCCACCGTATGCAGTTGGTGGAATTGTTTGACAATCTCTTTGATCTTTTTGAAAATGACCCTGAGTTCAAGAGTTTCCATTTAGACGGGCAAACTATTGTCCTTGATGACTACTTGGAGATTCGTCCTGAAAATCGCGACAAAGTTCAACAGTACATCGACGAAGGAAAATTGAAAATTGGTCCCTTTTATATCTTGCAGGATGATTACTTGATTTCAAGTGAAGCCAATGTCCGCAATACCTTGATTGGTCAGCAGGAAGCTGCAAAGTGGGGCAAATCCACTCAGATTGGTTACTTCCCAGATACCTTTGGAAATATGGGACAAGCGCCTCAAATCCTTCAAAAATCAGGCATTCACGTGGCCGCTTTTGGTCGTGGTGTGAAGCCGATTGGGTTTGACAACCAAGTTCTTGAAGATGAGCAGTTTACATCTCAGTTTTCAGAAATGTACTGGCAGGGTGCGGATGGTAGTCGTGTCCTGGGGATTCTCTTTGCCAACTGGTACAGTAACGGGAATGAAATTCCAGTGGATAAAGACGAGGCTTTGACCTTCTGGAAACAAAAACTGGCAGACGTGCGTGACTACGCTTCTACCAACCAATGGTTGATGATGAACGGTTGTGACCACCAGCCTGTCCAGAAAAATCTGAGCGAAGCCATTCGTGTGGCAAATGAACTCTTCCCAGATGTAACCTTTGTTCATAGTTCTTTTGATGAATATGTTCAAGCCGTGGAAAGTGCCCTACCAGAGCAGTTATCAACGGTTACAGGTGAGTTGACCAGTCAGGAAACAGATGGTTGGTACACACTTGCCAACACTTCGTCATCTCGTATTTATCTCAAACAAGCTTTCCAAGAAAATAGCAACCTCCTAGAGCAAGTTGTAGAACCACTGACTATTATCACTGGTGGCCACAACCACAAGGACCAGTTGACCTATGCTTGGAAAACTCTTTTGCAGAATGCGCCGCATGATAGCATCTGTGGCTGTAGCGTGGACGAAGTTCACCGCGAGATGGAAACTCGTTTTGCCAAGGTCAACCAAGTTGGAAACTTTGTTAAGAGCAATCTTCTTAACGAGTGGAAAGGAAAAATCGCTACGGCTAAGGCTCAAAGTGACTATCTCTTTACTGTCATTAACACAGGCTTGCATGATAAGGTTGATACTGTCAGCACAGTGATTGATGTAGCGACTTGTGATTTCAAGGAATTGCATCCAACAGAAGGCTACAAGAAGATGGCTGCTCTTACCTTGCCAAGCTACCGTGTAGAGGACTTGGATGGTCGTCCTGTAGAGGCTAAAATCGAAGATTTGGGAGCTAATTTTGAGTATGATTTACCAAAAGACAAGTTCCGCCAAGCTCGTATCGCTCGCCAAGTGCGCGTGACTATCCCAGTTCACCTAGCGCCACTTTCTTGGACAACATTCCAATTGCTGGAAGGAGAGCAAGAACACCGCGACGGTATTTACCAAAACGGAGTGATTGATACGCCATTTGTAACGGTGAGTGTGGATGACAACATCACAGTCTATGACAAGACAACTCACGAAGCCTATGAAGATTTTATTCGCTTCGAAGACCGTGGGGACATCGGAAACGAGTATATCTATTTCCAACCAAAAGGAACAGAGCCTATCTATGCAGAGCTTAAGGGCTATGAGGTCTTGGAAAACACAGCTCGCTATGCTAAGATTTTGCTCAAACATGAATTGACCGTGCCTGTCAGTGCGGATGAAAAACTAGATGCGGAACAAAGAGGCATCGTCGAGTTTATGAAGCGTGAAGCAGGACGTTCAGAAGAGTTGACAAGCCTTCCTCTGGAAACTGAGATGACTATCTTCGTTGATAATCCACAAATCCGTTGCAAGACTCGCTTTACTAACACTGCCAAAGACCACCGTATCCGTCTCTTGGTCAAGACTCATAACACGCGTCCAAACAATGATTCTGAAAGCATTTATGAGGTGGTGACACGACCAAACAAACCAGCAGCTTCATGGGAAAATCCTGAAAATCCTCAACACCAACAAGCCTTTGTCAGTCTGTATGATGATGAAAAAGGTGTGACTGTATCTAACAAGGGATTAAACGAATACGAAATCCTTGGGGACGACACCATTGCAGTGACTATTTTGCGTGCGTCAGGTGAGCTAGGTGACTGGGGTTACTTTCCAACACCAGAGGCACAATGCTTGCGTGAGTTTGAAGTCGAGTTTGCGCTTGAGTGCCACCAAGCCCAAGAACGCTTCTCAGCTTTCCGTCGTGCTAAAGCCTTGCAGACACCATTCACATCTCTTCAAGTTGCAAAACAAGAGGGTAGCGTGGCTGCGACTGGTAGCCTCTTGAGCCATTCTGTTCTCAGCATACCGCAAATCTGTCCAACAGCCTTTAAGGTAGCTGAAAATGAAGAAGGCTATGTTCTTCGCTACTACAATATGTGTAGTGAAAATGTACGTGTACCAGAAAGTCAACATCTCTTCCTTGACCTACTTGAACGACCATACCCAGTTCATAGAGGCCTCATTTCACCACAAGAGATTCGTACAGAATTCATCAAATAAGAAGAAATTTAATTTCAAAAAGTAAACATAAAGAGAAAGGAGGGGCGAAAAGGTAAGAACTAACTGCTGATTCGCCCCTTTTTATGGTAAAAACAATGACCATTGCAACGATTGATATCGGAGGGACTGGGATTAAGTTTGCCAGTCTGACTCCTGATGGGAAAATACTGGATAAGACAAGCATTCCAACGCCTGAAAGTTTGGAAGATTTAGTAACTTGGCTAGACCAGTGCTTGTCAGAGCAGGATTACAGTGGGATTGCTATGAGCGTTCCAGGCGCGGTCAATCAAGAGACAGGTGTGATTGATGGCTTCAGTGCAGTACCCTACATTCACGGATTTTCTTGGTATGAGGCGCTTAGCTCTTATCAGATTCCTATCCATCTGGAAAATGATGCTAACTGCGTTGGACTCAGTGAATTACTGGCTCATCCAGAACTTGAAAATGCAGCCTGTGTCGTGATTGGGACAGGGATTGGCGGAGCCATGATTATCAATGGTAGACTTCATCGAGGTCGCCACGGTCTGGGTGGAGAATTTGGCTACATGACAACTCTTGCCCCTGCTGAAAAGCTCAACAACTGGTCGCAACTAGCGTCAACTGGGAATATGGTACGCTACGTGATTGAAAAATCTGGTCAAACTGACTGGGACGGTCGCAAGATTTACCAAGAGGCCGAAGCAGGAAATACCCTTTGTCAAGAAGCTATTGAGCGCATGAACCGCAATCTGGCGCAAGGCTTGCTCAATATTCAGTATCTCATCGACCCAGATGTCATTAGCCTAGGTGGCTCCATCAGCCAAAACCCTGACTTTATCCAAGGGGTCAAAAAAGCTGTCGATGAATTTGTCGAAACCTACGAAGAATACACGGTCGCACCAGTCATCCAAGCCTGCACCTATCATGCAGATGCTAATCTCTACGGTGCCCTTGTCAACTGGCTACAGGAGGAAAACCAATGGTAAGATTTACAGGAATTAGCAGTAAACAACATCAAGCTATAGAGTTGCTTCAAAAGCACATTTCTCTACCAGATGTAGAGGTAGCTGTCGCTCAGTCTGACCAAGCCTCTATCTCTATCAAGGGTGAGGGTGGTCACTATCAATTGACCTACCGCAAACCTCACCAACTTTATCGTGCCTTGTCCCTGTTGGCAACATCCCTAGCAGAAGGTGACAAGGTAGAGATTGAGGAACAAGCAGCTTATGAAGATTTAGCCTACATGGCAGACTGTTCGAGAAATGCGGTGCTGAATGTGGCTGCTGCCAAGCAGATGATTGAGGTCTTGGCTCTCATGGGCTACTCAACCTTTGAGCTTTACATGGAAGACACCTACCAGATTGAAGGGCAGCCTTACTTTGGCTATTTCCGTGGAGCCTACTCAGCTGAGGAATTGCAGGAAATTGAAGCCTATGCCCAGCAGTTTGACATGACCTTTGTGCCCTGCATCCAGACTTTGGCCCACTTGTCAGCCTTTGTCAAATGGGGTGTCAAAGAAGTCCAGGAGCTCCGTGATGTAGAGGATATCCTTCTTATCGGCGAAGAAAAGGTTTATGACCTGATTGATGGTATGTTTGCTACTCTGTCTAAACTACAAACTCGCAAGGTCAATATCGGGATGGACGAAGCCCACTTGGTTGGTTTGGGACGCTACTTGATTCTGAACGGTGTTGTGGATCGTAGTCTCCTCATGTGCCAACACTTGGAGCGCGTGCTGGATATTGCTGACAAATATGGTTTCCACTGCCAGATGTGGAGCGATATGTTCTTTAAACTTATGTCAGCAGATGGCCAGTACGACCGTGATGTGGAAATTCCTGAAGAAACTCGTGTCTACCTGGACCGTCTCAAAGATCGTGTGACCTTAGTTTACTGGGACTATTATCAGGATAGCGAGGAAAAATACAACCGCAATTTCCGCAATCATCATAAGATTAGCCATGATCTTGCCTTTGCAGGGGGAGCTTGGAAGTGGATTGGTTTCACACCCAACAACCATTTCAGCCGTCTCATCGCAGTCGAAGCTAATAAAGCCTGCCGTGCCAATGATATCAAAGAAGTCATCGTGACGGGTTGGGGGGACAATGGTGGGGAAACAGCCCAGTTTTCTATTCTCCCAAGCTTGCAAATCTGGGCTGAACTCAGCTATCGCAATGACCTAGACCATTTGTCTGCTCATTTCCAGACTAATACTGGTCTATCGGTTGAGGACTTTATGCAGATTGACCTAGCTAATCTCTTGCCAGACCTACCGGGTAATCTCAGCGGGATCAATCCTAACCGCTATGTCTTTTATCAGGATATTCTCTGTCCGATCCTTGATCGACACATGACACCTGAACAGGACAAACCGCACTTCGCTCAGGCTGCTGAGACGCTTGCTAACATTAAAGAAAAAGCTGGCAACTATGCCTACCTCTTTGAAACTCAGGCCCAGTTGAATCAGATTTTAAGTAGCAAAGTCGATGTGGGACGGCGCATTCGTCAGGCTTACCAAGAAGGTGATAAAGAAAGCCTGCAAGAAATTGCCAGACAAGAATTACCAGAACTCAGAAGCCAAATTGAAGACTTCCATGCTCTCTTTAGCAACCAATGGCTGAAAGAAAACAAGGTCTTTGGCTTGGACACAGTTGATATCCGTATGGGCGGACTCTTGCAACGCATCAAGCGAGCAGAAAGCCGCATCGAGGCTTATCTAGCTGGTCAGATTGACCGCATCGATGAGTTAGAAGTGGAAATCTTACCATTTACAGACTTCTACGCAGACAAGGACTTCGCAGCCACAACAGCCAACCAGTGGCATACCATTGCGACAGCTTCAACCATTTATACAACCTAAAAACAAGAACACCTTGCCTTGAGCAGAGTGTTTCTCGTGAAACATCCCTTTCTTAAAAAAGTACTCCACATAAAATAATTTGTGGAGTTTTTTCTATAATTAGTAGTTTAACCTAACCTTCAAATAGGAGTATACTAATAATGTAATCGTTATCAAAAGTCTAAAAAGGAATTTTTAGATGGATATCAAAATAAAAAGGGGAGGAAATTATGAATAAGTTTTCAAAAACCTTGAGAGACAACTGGATCTTTCTCTTGATGGTTTTGCCAGGGGCACTCTGGTTGATTCTATTCTTCTACATTCCAGTATTTGGGAACGTGGTTGCCTTTAAAGACTACCACATGACCAGTAATGGATTTATAGATAGTATCGTGAATAGTAAATGGGTCGGACTCGATAATTTCAGATTCTTATTTAGTTCAAAAGACGCCTTTATCATCACTCGAAATACTGTCCTCTACAATCTCGGCTTTATCTTTATCGGTTTGATTGTATCTGTAGGGATTGCTATCATCCTAAGTGAACTCCGTTCTAAGAGAATGGTTAAGATTTTCCAAACTTCTATGTTGTTCCCTTACTTCTTGTCTTGGGTTATCATCAGTTTCTTTACAGATGCCTTCCTAAACATTGATAAAGGGGTATTCAACCATTTCCTAGAATCTATCGGAATGAAGGAAGTCAATTTCTACGCTGACTTGGGCATCTGGCCTTATCTCCTACTTTTCCTTGGTATTTGGAAAGGCTTTGGATATAGCAGTGTCATGTACTATGCGACAATCATGGGAATTGATCCAACCTACTACGAAGCAGCGACAGTGGACGGGGCTAGCAAATGGCAACGAATTCGCAATGTAACCATTCCGCAGTTGACACCATTGGTAACTGTATTGACCATCCTTGCAGTCGGAAATATCTTTCGTGCAGACTTCGGTCTTTTCTACCAAATCCCCCACAATGCTGGTCAGCTCTATAACGTAACCAATGTCTTGGACGTATATGTATATAATGGCTTGACTCAGACAGCAGATATCGGGATGGCATCAGCGGCAGGTCTTTATCAATCAGTTGTCGGCTTGATTCTGGTTATCCTATCAAACTTACTTGCAAGACGAGTTGATCCAAACTCAGCCTTGTTCTAGAAAGGAGGAGAATATGGCAGAAAAGAAAATTAAAAAAGAAAAAATTGATAATGTCGGCATTCACTCCTTCAGTAAGAAAGCAGATATCTTCTTCAGTACCATTTCTGGTTTGGTTGCCCTCTCTTGTATCCTACCCTTTGTATTCGTTATCGTTATTTCGGTGACAGATGAAAAGAGTATCCTCCAAAATGGATATAGCTTCTTCCCATCCCAATTTGGATTAGACGGTTTTGAGTTTTTGGCACAGTTTAAGGATAAAATTCTCCAAGCCCTCTTCATCTCAGTCTTTGTAACAGTGGTGGGGACTATCACAAACGTTTTTATCACAACAACCTATGCCTACGCTATCTCACGGACAACCTTTAAGTATCGCAGATTCTTTACAATCTTTGCCCTTCTTAGTATGTTGTTCAATGCTGGTTTGGTACCGGGCTATATCGTGGTAACTCGTTTACTTCAACTTGGTGATACAGTTTGGGCCTTGATTGTTCCAATGCTTCTCTCACCATTTAACATCATATTGATGCGTTCCTTCTTCAAGAAGACCATTCCAGAAGCTATTCTAGAATCCGCTCGTATCGATGGTGCTAGTGAGGCCCGGATCTTCTTCCAAATCTGTTTGCCATTGTCACTACCAGGTATCGCAACCATCACGCTCTTGACAGCTCTTGGTTTCTGGAATGACTGGTTCAACGCCCTTCTTTACATCAAGAGTGACAACTTGTATCCATTGCAATATTTGCTCATGCAAATCCAACAAAATATGGATTACATCGCCAAAGCAGTCGGCCTATCTGGTCAACTGGGAGTTGCTCTTCCAAAAGAAACAGGTCGTATGGCCATGGTTGTGGTCGCAACCCTTCCAATCGCGATTTTGTATCCATTCTTCCAACGCTACTTTGTAAAAGGTTTGACTATCGGTGGTGTGAAAGAATAGTACTTGTCGAGAAAAATCATTTCTCATTTCCAAACTTCCCTTGTGTGAAGTTAAGATCATTACATTGTTTATAAGTTTAAAAATAAAAAAAAGGAGTTTTTGTCATGAAAAACTGGAAAAAATATGCTTTTGCATCTGCTAGCGTAGTCGCTTTGGCTGCTGGTCTCGCTGCTTGTGGAAACCTTTCAGGTAACAGCAAAAAAGCTGCTGACTCAGCTTCAGGTGAAAAAACTGTTATCAAAATGTACCAAATCGGTGACAAACCAGATAACTTAGATGAATTGCTAGAAAATGCTAACAAAATCATCGGTGAAAAAGTTGGTGCTAAATTGGATATCCAATATCTTGGATGGGGTGACTATGATAAGAAAATGTCAGTTATCACATCATCTGGTGAAAACTACGATATCGCCTTTGCATCTAACTATGTTGTAAATGCTCAAAAAGGTGCCTATGCTGACTTGACTGACTTGTATAAGAAAGAAGGGGCAGAGCTTTATAAAGCACTTGACCCAGCTTACATCAAAGGTAACAGCATTAACGGTAAAATTTACGCAGTTCCAGTTGCAGCCAACGTTGCATCATCTCAAAACTTCGCTTTCAACGGAACTCTTCTTGCTAAATACGGTATCGATATTTCAGGTGTCACTTCATATGAAACACTTGAACCAGTCTTGAAACAAATCAAAGAAAAAGCTCCAGATGTAGTGCCATTTGCGGTTACTAAGAACTTCATCCCATCTGATAACTTTGACTACCCAGTTCCAAATGGACTTCCATTCGTTATCGACCTTGAAGGGGACACTACTAAGATCGTAAACCGTTACGAAGTGCCTCGCTTTAAAGAACACTTGAAGACTCTTCACAAATTCTATGAAGCTGGATACATTCCAAAAGACGTAGCAACAAGCGATACTTCATTTGACCTTCAACAAAATACTTGGTTCGTTCGTGAAGAAACAGTAGGACCAGCTGACTACGGTAACAGCTTGCTTTCACGTGTTGCGAACAAAGATATCCAAATCAAACCAATCACTAACTTCATCAAGAAAAACCAAACAACACAAGTTGCTAACTTTGTTATCTCAAACAACTCTAAGAACAAAGAAAAATCAATGGAAGTGTTGAACCTCTTGAACACTAACCCAGAACTCTTGAATGGTCTTGTTTATGGTCCAGAAGGCAAGAACTGGGAAAAAATTCCAGGTAAAGAAAACCGTGTTAAAGTCCTTGATGGCTACAAAGGAAACACTCACATGGGTGGATGGAACACTGGTAACAACTGGATCCTTTACATCAACGAAAACGTTACAGACCAACAAATCGAAGATTCTAAGAAACAGTTGGCTGAAGCTAAAGAATCTCCAGCACTTGGATTCATCTTTAACACTGACAATGTGAAATCTGAAATCTCAGCAATCTCTAACACAATGCAACAATTCGATACAGCTATCAACACTGGTACTGTAGACCCAGATAAAGCTATTCCAGAATTGATGGAAAAATTGAAATCTGAAGGTGCCTACGATAAAGTATTGAACGAAATGCAAAAACAATACGATGAATTCTTGAAAAACAAAAAATCATAAGATCAATTGATTTCGTGTATTCATTCCTAATTCCTAAAAACTGTATCACTGTTTTCCTCAGGATTATCTGGGGGAGGCAGTGATTTTTTGAAACACGAGCATAGATATATATGTTTTTCTTGTCGCTATTTAACCATTCAGGAAATCTCAAGTACTATTTAGGATTTGGAGTAAGGATTTAGGAAAATATAGCTTATATTAGAGATGTCTCGAGTTTACAAAGGAGAGTTCATATGAAGAAGTATCAACTTTTATTCAAAATAAGTGCAGTTTTCTCTTACTTATTTTTCGTATTTGGTCTTTCTCAGCTGACGCTTATTGTTCAAAATTATTGGCAATTTTCTTCCCAGATTGGCAATTTCGTCTGGATTCAAAATCTCTTGAGTTTGCTATTTAGTGGAGTCATGATTTGGATTCTGGTTAAGACAGGGCACGGCTATCTTTTTCGCATTCCGAGAAAAAAATGGCTTTGGTATTCGATTTTGACAGTACTAGTTGTAGTGCTCCAGATCTCTTTTAACGTTCAGACAGCTAAACATGTTCAGTCAACTGCTGAAGGTTGGGCTGTATTGATCGGTTATAGTGGGACCAACTTTGCTGAGCTAGGTATCTATATAACTTTGTTCTTTCTGACTCCACTTATGGAAGAGCTAATCTATAGAGGATTACTGCAACACGCCTTTTTTAAGCATTCGAGATTTGGCCTTGATTTGCTTCTTCCGTCAATTTTATTTGCTCTTCCTCATTTTTCAAGCCTGCCTAGTTTGTTAGATATCTTCGTCTTTGCAACATCTGGCATCATCTTTGCTAGTTTGACCCGCTATACCAAGAGCATTTATCCATCCTATGCGGTGCATGTGATTAATAATATTTTCGCAACATTACCATTTTTGCTGACTTTTTTACAGAGGGTGTTTGGGTAAATACTGGCGCGAGAGTTAGGAATGATAGCTTTTAAACTTAAGGAGGAAAATAAGTATGACACCATTAAAATGGTTTGCTGGAGGAAGCGAAAGACGTTGTGAAGCCATGACTATCATAAATCATCTATTGGAAGATATAAAGGATACGCCTCAACTGACTCCCTTGAAAAATCAGTTAGTGAGTTATAAAAGACGATTAAAGGACGATGGGACCTCTACCCCATTTATTTTGAGTCAAATGAATGTTGACATCTCACGTGTGTTGATTGATAATAAGTTGATGTTATCAGAAAATCAAGCCGATCAGATCAAAAAATTGAGAGAATTATCTGCTATTCGCTATGGCTACTGATGAAGTACAGGGATAGGACTCTTTCTATAAATTTCCAGTCAAATAAATTGCATTCGTTTTCTCAAGCAGGTATACTAGTATAGTTAGATGAAAAATTCTGAAAATTTAAGAATAGAAAAGAGAACAAATCTTATGGCAAAAGATATTCGTGTCTTACTTTACTACCTTTACACTCCAATTGAAAATGCAGAGCAATTTGCTGCAGACCACTTGGCTTTCTGTAAATCAATCGGCCTTAAAGGCCGTATCCTAGTCGCTGACGAGGGAATTAACGGAACAGTTTCAGGTGACTACGAAACAACTCAAAAATACATGGACTACGTTCACAGCCTCCCAGGTATGGAAGAACTCTGGTTCAAGATTGACGAAGAAAATGAACAAGCCTTCAAGAAGATGTTCGTTCGCTACAAAAAAGAAATTGTCCACCTTGGTTTGGAAGACAACGACTTTGACAACGACATCAACCCACTTGAAACAACAGGTGCTTACTTGTCTCCAAAAGAATTCAAAGAAGCTCTTCTTGACGAAGATACAGTTGTCCTTGACACACGTAACGATTATGAGTACGACCTAGGACATTTCCGTGGGGCTATCCGCCCAGACATCCGCAACTTCCGTGAGTTGCCACAGTGGGTTCGTGATAACAAGGAAAAATTCATGGACAAGCGTGTCGTGGTTTACTGTACAGGTGGCGTTCGCTGTGAGAAATTCTCAGGCTGGATGGTCCGTGAAGGCTACAAAGATGTCGGCCAATTGCACGGAGGAATCGCAACTTACGGTAAAGACCCCGAAGTTCAAGGTGAGCTTTGGGATGGGAAAATGTACGTCTTTGACGAGCGTATTGCCGTAGATGTAAACCATGTCAACCCAACCATCGTAGGGAAAGACTGGTTTGATGGAACACCATGTGAACGTTATGTCAACTGTGGAAATCCATTCTGTAACCGTCGTATCTTGACATCAGAAGAAAATGAAGACAAGTACCTTCGTGGATGCTCACACGAGTGCCGTGTTCACCCACGTAACCGCTATGTTTCAGAAAATGAATTGACACAAGCTGAAGTTGTCGAGCGTCTAGCCGCTATCGGTGAAAGCTTGGATCAAGCAGCTACTGTATAAGATTGAACAGTCCTTAGGGGCTGTTTTTCTATGCTTTTTACTAAAAAATCTAAAGTTTGTTTCTGTATCTTTCAGGAAAATAAGGTATACTATATGTAAACGATTTCAAAGGAGTCCAGTTATGACGAAAACATTTTTTATTCCAAATAAACAGAGCATTTTAGGAGAACAAGAGATTTTGACTGCCAAGTCGATCTTGGCCTTGCTAGATGGTTTGGAGTCACATAGCTATGATGCAGTCTATCTCCGTCAACCTCTTAGCCGTCTTGAGTATATCGAGTGTGCGATAGTGGGACAATCACAATTTCTCTTTAAAGTTAGCTATGCTGATGATCACAAGGCTTACCGTATTGATCTTCCTGACCTACTAACGAAGACAGACTGGGAAATCATCAAGTCATTTTTAGATGCCCTGCTTGCTTATACAGGAACTGAGATTGAAGGACTAGATGGTTTTGATTTTGAAGCTTATTTCCAAGCAAGTATTCAAGCCTATCTAGCAGACACTGCAGCTCGTTTTACGATTTGTCAAGGAATCTTTAATCCTGTTTTCTTTAGTCATGAGGACTTGAAAAGCTTTTTAGAGGCAGATGGTTTGGCACAGTTTGAAGCACGTGTACGTGCAGTTCAAGAGACAGATGCTTACTTTGCAAGAGTTTCCTTCTATCAGGATGGAGAAGGTCAAGTGCATGGTGTTTACCATCTGGCTCAAGGAGTCAAGACAGTATTACCGAGAGAACCATTTGTTCCTGCAGCCTATATTGAGCAATTGGTGGATAAGGAAGTGCAGTGGGAGATTGACTTGGTTCAAATTACAGGAGATGGCTCTAAACCAGAAGACTATGAAGCTATCGCTCGCTTGGACTATGCAAAATTTCTAGAGTCACTACCATCAGCATCTTACCACCAACTAGATGCCAATCAATTAGAAGTACAACCCATCTTAGACAAAGATTTTAAAACATTAGCACAAGAAAAGTAAAGCAGGTCAATTGACTTGCTTTTTTACATATAAAAAATCCTGCCATGAAAGACAGGATTGAAGTTTAAAGAAAGGCCAAGATACGAAGATAATCTCCAATCAGTGCGACTTCAGCTACAAAGAAGAGGAGGATAATGACTCCGTTTACAAGGACAGATAAGAATAATTGATAGAAGGAGTCGGTTTCACTTGCTTGACTAGGTCTCGTAATGATATGGAGGCTAGCAAGTAGAATGATTCCAATGCTAATCACACACAAGAGGGCTGTAAATCGTAGGCTATCAAAGAAGGCAAAGAAACTAGCAATAGCAGTGAGGAAGATTGGAATTGCTAAGAGTTGACTATATTGTTGGAGAACCTTTTCTAGCGTCCAGTCCTTTTCTTGGTAGATAAATCGTCTCACGACGAAACTACCCAAGAGGAATGAAAAGAAGAAGAGTGTTGTTGCTACTAGGATAGAGATAATCGAAAAGAGATTTAATGAAGCAAATTGTTCAGGGAAGTGATTATGCATAGTTGCTATATGTCCATAGTAAGCATGTTTGATGTGGTAGATACTAAAGAAAAAGGAAGATGCAGAAAACAGAATGAGCAAGAGAAAGGCTGTGTAACTGTGTGTGCTACTTGTTTCAAGACTGCTTGTAGGAGATTTGATTGCTTCCACTAGCCAAGACCAAAAATCAAGCACTTGTTCTTTCCATTTATCCGTAGATTTTGGAGTTTGGTCGGGGATATAGGGACTTTCTAAGGATTGACTGATAAGAAGAGGCTCTTTCAAGATTGTTTTTTGCTGAGGAAGTGCTTCTTGATTTTCTTCAGCTATAGTGACTTTTTCTTTTTCTTTAGAAAGGTCTGGCTCTTCTTCAGTAGAATCTAATGCTTTCTTTTCTTCTATTTCTGTTCTCGCTTCACTGTCTTCAGGCGTTTCAATTTTCTCTTCTTGCTGACTCTCCAGTTCGACTTCAGCTTGAGAGACTTCCTCCTCTACTTGAGTATTTTTTTCAATTGGTGTATCGACATCGGCTATCGTTTCTTCAGCCTTGTCTGCAACCTCTTGAGCTTGCTCTTCAGGTTTGTTCTTGCTTGTTGTTTTTACAAAATCATTACTTTCAAACCATTCTTGTTTCATGGTAGAACCTCCTTTTTAGTTAGATAAATATGCTTCCATAGTAGCAAATGTAAGCGCTTTTGTCAACGTCTGTTTGGTATGGATATTAGCTCAATATCATTATCAGCTCTAGCAATGAGTTGATCCTTGACATCGGTTTTTTCAGTTTTGTAAGGGTTGCTTAATTCCGTGCCTCTTGATTCAGGCTTTTCTCTTGTGAATTGGTGGATAGAACCATAGTTGCTTGAGATGTCCCAGTTAATTCGTTGGTTCTCTTTCTGGTCTAGGATGATTCTGAGATACTTTTTGGCAGTCAGTTCAACCTTACCATGGACTTGGATATTTTCAGCGTGGAAGTGCTTCTCTGTTGACTCTAGCTGACTATCTGTAAGATCTGTATCAAAGATATTGACGATATTAGGGGTTGTGAGTTTACTGTTTTTGATACGACTTCCTTCAATTCGGAGGATATAGCTGTTTGTATTGAGGGTCGCATTTTCAAGGCTAGCATTAGTGATACTGGTTTGTCTGCGATTGGCTGAGATGTTGATTCCTTTTAGATTTCTCCCTTTTGGTAGTCGGAGAATAACTTCTTCAAAACGACTAGAGTAGCTACTTGCGATATGGAGAATCCCACCAATTCCAGAAGATAGAAACTGAGTTTCAGACAGTTTTTTATCCGTTAGGCTCAGCGTTTTATTGTTCTGATTTGTGATAAGATCATGGTTAGCAGAAATAGATGGATGGTAAGAAATGTGGATTTGATCATCGAAAGAGTCTGTGATGGTCAGCGCGTGTTGGTGGAGAGTAATTTCTAGGTTTTCGACTTCCTTGCCAAAGGTTAGCTCTTCCGTACGGCTATCATAGACAGGTTCTTTGGACATGGCAAGTAGGCTCTTAATTCCGTCAGATTGGATGCCTACAAAGAGCAGGACAAAGCCGATAACGGTAGTCACAACACCAAAAATGAGAAATCCTTTTGTCCATTTACGCATGCTGGTCACCTCTCTTTCCTTTTTTAAGAACAAATTGCACCAGGCGAACAATGAGTAGACCGAAGAAGCGAGCTACATAGGAAATACCTAATAAAACCAGCGAAGAAGCACCGATAGCTAGTAAACCAGAACCGAAAATCAAGATAAAGGCTGATTTAGCTTGGGCTAGGACAGTAAAACTTTCAACTAAAAATAGGAATCCGCCGATGATACCAAGTATGGAAACTGCAAAGAAAGCCAGAATGACAGTCAAAGCAGCAACAAGGATTGCGAACAGGGACACGAGGATGGCGATTCCCAGAGGAATACCAATAGGGGCTGCAAGCAAAGCTAACAAGGCGATATGCAAAATTTGTCGGTTATTCTTTTGAGCAGGCGCTTCATTGATTTTTTTATCTAGAAGATTTGATAGAACTTCGTGGGCTGCTTCCTTAGGAGTTCCCAAGCTAGCGATGAGTTCTTCTTCTCCCTCGACTCCAGCATCGTCAAAGAGTTCTCTGAAATAGTCCATGGCTTCGATGCGATCAGCTTCAGGTAGTTTCTTGAGATAGAGTTCTAGCTGAGTCAGGTATTCAGTTCTTGTCATGGCGGATACTCCCTTCTATGATGCCATTGATGGTGTCTGTATAAAGTGCCCATTCATCTTTTAGGGTCACGAGCTGTTCTATACCACCATTTGTCAAGGAGTAGTATTTGCGCATGCGACCTTGGAACTCTCTAGAATAGGTTGTCAGAAAGCTATTGCCCTCCAATTTTTTGAGAATGGGATAGAGTGTAGATTCTTTGATATTAGCGATCAGCTTAATGGTTTGGCTAATCTCATAACCATAAGAATCATCCTGCTCCAGTACGGCCAAGATGAGAAATTCAATCAAGGCAGAGGATGTTGGAAAGTACATGGGGAACCTCCTTTTCTAATGTGTAAGATTTTTATATATAATTTTTCTACACATACATTGTACATCTAAATGAAAGCCCTGTCAAGAGAAATGTGTAAAATTTTTATATATAAAAAACTTCTAGCCAAAACTAGAAGTTTAGAGGATTTTATCAGCTCTGTCCACTGTAAAGAGGGCCACAGTCATCAGGATATCGACGAGTAAGAGGGCAGCTACAGCTGGTACCCAAGAGTGGAAAAGGTCAAAACTGTAACCAAAGAGGGTTGGTCCAAAGGCTGCTAGGATATAGCCTCCTGTTTGAGATAGACCGGACAATTGGGCCGTCTTTTCAGGAGCGCTTGTCTTGAGTGAAAAATTGACCATGAGATAAGGGAAGAGGGCACTGGTTGCGGTTCCGATGAGGAGATGGATGGCAAGCCAGTAAAAGAAATTACCGATTGGGAAAAAGAGCATGGAAATACCGACCACACCAGCTAGTGAAACCAGAGTGAGCATGAGCTGACGGTTACGAGTAGATAAACTGGTTGTCAGGCTTGGGATGGTCATTGAAAAAGGAATGCTAATCAGGGAGAAGATAGAGGTCAGCAAGCCAGCTTCGTGACTGGATAGGCCTGCATGGATGGCCATGGTAGGTAGCCAGGTCATAGCTGTGTAAAAGAGCAAGGATTGAAAACCTGCAAAGACAATAACTGCCCAGACCTGTTTATTACGCATGACCTTTGCTTTGCTTTTTTGTTTGGTTTGCGGAGCCAGTTTGTGATTGTAGCGGTGATTTGGGAGCCATACTAAAAAAGTTGCTAGACAGAGCAGGGTGAGGAGGATGATAAGTCCTTTCCAAGAACTGGCTTGTGTAATAGGCACAGCCAGATAGGAGGCCAGAGCCGTCGCAATCCCCATAGAGGTTACATATAAGGTGGTCAGAAAACCAATCTTCTTTGGTTGATTGGCTTGGATAAGACTAGGAAGCAGCACATTGATGACTGCGATACTTGCTCCAACCATCAAGGTTCCTAGATAGAGCAGGGGCAGATTGATTAGTCTAATGAGAGAACCGATGGTCAAGAAGAAAAGGCTGTAGGTGAAGAGATGCTCCAAGCCGATTTTTTGAGCCAGTCGGGTAGAAAATAGCGAGAAGAGAGTAAACATGAGGAGGGGAAGGCTGGTCAAGACACCAAGCGAACTAACTTCTACTCCCAGCCCTTGCGAAATATCTCCCAATATAATGGGTAAAACAGTAAAAGGAGTCCGCAAGGAAACACCAATCAGGATAATACCTGGAACAAAAAAGAGTGATTGCTTTTTCATATAATACCTCTTCTAGCTGATTTTAATAACAGCTTATTTTAAGGTTTTTTCCTTATAATGTCAAGTAAGGTTTTGGGCTTTCAAGATAAAAATGGGAAAGTCTTGAAAATTATGATAAAATAGTGGAAGGAAATCTATACATTGGAGAAAAACTGTGTCTGAAAAGCAAAAAATCAGCGTATTGATGTCGGTCTATATCAAGGAAAATCCGACATTTTTAAAGGATGCTATTGAGAGTGTTCAAAATCAGACCCTGAAACCGAGCGAATTGGTTCTGGTTGAGGATGGGCCTTTGACACCTGAGCTCTATCAGGTATTAGACCAGCTTGAAGCTGAGTCTAATATTCCAGTGAAACGCTATCCTCTTGAGCATAATCAAGGTTTGGGTCTGGCTCTTCGACAGGGTGTTTTGCAGTGTCAGTACGATATCATCGCTCGTATGGATACGGATGATATAGCTGTTCCAGACCGTTTTGAGAAACAGGTTCAGCTAATGGAGAAGGACAAGCTCGACCTATTAGGTGGACATATTGCAGAGTTTATTGACAATCCTGATGAGATCGTTTCTTACCGTCGTGTTCCAACCCAGCATGCAGATATTGTAGCTTACCAAAGGATGAGAAGTGCCTTTAACCACATGACTGTCATGTTCAAGAAGGACATGGTTCTCAAGGCAGGCAACTATGAGGATGGCCTTTATATGGAGGATGACCTCCTCTGGCTCAATATGATTGCTGCAGGAGCCAAGACTGGAAATCTCGATCAAATCTTGTGTAAGGTTCGTGTTGGAGCAGGGATGTTTGAGCGTCGTGGGGGACTGCGTTACCTTAAACTCTATCGCCAGGCTCGTCAGCGCATGCTGAAGAGAGGGCAAATTTCTTACATGGAGTATGCCAAGAGTGTTGCCATTCAGATGATTGTTGCCCTTTGTCCCGGATTTGTCCGACAGTTTATTTTTATGAAACTGTTACGAAAAAGCAAGTAAAAGATTGTAGCAAATCATAAACTAGAGAAAAAGTGTTATAATAATAATATAAATATTTGGCTCTTTTAAGGAGGAGTAAATTTCTATGAATAAAAAACTCACAGATTATGTGATTGATCTGGTGGAAATTTTAAATAAACAACAAAAACAGGTTTTCTGGGGAATATTTGATATTTTGAGTATGGTGGTTTCCATCATTGTATCTTATATTTTATTCTACGGATTGATTAATCCAGCACCTGTTGACTACATTATCTATACGAGTTTGGCCTTCCTGTTCTATCAATTAATGATTGGATTTTGGGGATTGAACGCTAGTATCAGTCGTTACAGCAAGATTACGGATTTCATGAAAATCTTTTTTGGTGTGACTGCTAGCAGTATCTTGTCATATAGTATCTGCTATGCCTTCTTGCCCCTCTTCTCCATCCGTTTTATCGTACTCTTTATCTTGTTGAGTACTTTCTTGATTTTATTGCCACGGATTACTTGGCAGTTAATCTACTCTAAACGCAAAAAGGGAAGTGGTGATGGAGAACACCGTCGGACCTTCTTGATTGGTGCCGGTGATGGTGGAGCCCTCTTTATGAACAGCTACCAACATCCAACCAGTGAATTAGAACTTGTTGGTATTTTGGATAAGGATGCTAAGAAAAAGGGACAAAAACTCGGTGGTATCCCTGTTTTGGGCTCTTATGATAACCTGCCTGAATTGGCTAAACGCCATCAAATCGAGCGTGTTATTGTTGCAATTCCGTCGCTTGATCCGTCAGAGTATGAACGTATCCTGCAAATGTGTAATAAGCTGGGTGTCAAATGTTACAAGATGCCTAAGGTTGAAACCGTTGTTCAGGGACTCCACCAAGCAGGTGGAGGCTTCCAGAAGATTGATATCACAGACCTTTTGGGCCGTCAGGAAATTCGTCTTGACGAATCGCGTCTGGGAGCAGAACTTACTGGAAAAACAATCTTGGTTACAGGGGCTGGTGGTTCAATCGGTTCTGAAATCTGTCGCCAAGTTAGCCGCTTCAATCCTGAACGCATCGTCTTGCTCGGTCATGGGGAAAATTCAATCTACCTTGTGTATCATGAACTGATTCGTAAGTTCCAAGGGATTGATTATGTACCAGTTATCGCAGATATTCAAGACTATGACCGTCTCTTGCAAGTCTTTGAACAGTATAAGCCAGCTATTGTTTATCATGCGGCTGCCCACAAGCACGTTCCTATGATGGAGCGCAATCCAAAAGAAGCCTTCAAAAACAATATCCGTGGAACTTACAACGTTGCTAAGGCTGTTGATGAAGCCAAAGTACCTAAGATGGTTATGATTTCGACAGATAAGGCGGTTAATCCACCAAATGTTATGGGAGCAACCAAGCGCGTGGCGGAGTTGATTGTCACTGGCTTTAACCAACGTAGCCAATCAACCTACTGTGCAGTTCGTTTTGGAAATGTTCTTGGTAGCCGTGGTAGTGTCATTCCAGTCTTTGAACGTCAGATTGCTGAAGGCGGTCCTGTAACGGTGACAGATTTCCGCATGACCCGTTACTTTATGACTATTCCAGAAGCTAGCCGTTTGGTTATTCACGCTGGTGCTTATGCCAAGGATGGGGAAGTCTTTATCCTTGATATGGGCAAACCAGTCAAGATTTATGACTTGGCCAAGAAAATGGTCCTTCTAAGTGGACACACTGAGAGTGAAATTCCAATTGTTGAAGTTGGAATCCGCCCAGGCGAAAAACTTTACGAAGAACTCTTGGTATCAACAGAACTTGTTGATAACCAAGTTATGGATAAGATTTTCGTTGGTAAGGTTAATGTCATGCCTCTAGAAGCCATCGATCAAAAGATTGAAGAGTTCCGCACTCTTAGTGGAGATGAGTTGAAGCAAGCTATTATCGCCTTTGCCAATCAAACAACCCACGTTGAATAAAAAAGAAAAACGCATATTATCAGGTCTGAAGAACCTTGGTAATATGCGTTTTGTTATGTAGAGACTTATACTCTTCGAAAATCTTTTCAAACCACGTTAACGTCGCCTTGTCGTATGTATATGTTATTGAAAATACCTCAAAACTTCTATGGGTTTGTGGGCGATATAATCAGGCTGATAGTTTAGTAGATCTGCTTGCTCTCCAAATCCCCAAGTGACGGCCAATTTCTGAATGCCTGTTTCTTGAGCTCCAAGCATATCAAACTTGGTATCTCCGATGATGATGGCTTGTTCCGGTGCTAGTTGATGTGTCTGCAAGGCTTGGCGTATGACATCTGCCTTATGGGGTGCTTCGGGGCTGGAACCATAAATGCCATCAAAGAAATGATAGATTCCCAAGTTTTTAGTCATGTCTTGAGCGGTTGGAGTATTCTTTGTAGTGGTGATATAAAGAGGGTAATTGCTCGATAACTTCTCAAGCAAGCCTACAATATGAGGGAAGAGCTGAGCTTCATGGATGCCTTTCTCCTTATAGTACGAACGGTATATCTGCACGGCTTCAGAAATTTGTTCTTTGGGAAGGCAGGTCGCAAAACTACTTTCAAGAGGCGGTCCCATAAAACCACGAATAGTTTTGGCATCAGGGCTAGGTACCCCCAGCTCCTTAAAGGTATGGGTAAAGGCATTGTGAATCCCGATAGAACTATCAACGAGGGTTCCGTCCAGATCGAAAAAGATAGCTGAGATAGAGGTCATGGTTTCTCCTATTTGATAAGCTTATTCTCCGAAAATTTCTTTTTGGAGGCGACGACCAGTAGGGGTGGCAGCGAGTCCACCTTCAGCTGTTTCACGAAAGGCAGTTGGCATGCTTGCTCCTACTTGGTACATGGCATCGATAACTTCATCCACAGGGATTTTAGATTCGATACCTGCCAGGGCCATGTCTGCTGCGATGAAGGCAAAGCTAGCTCCCATGGCATTGCGTTTGACACAGGGAACTTCAACCAAGCCGGCAACAGGGTCACAGATGAGGCCTAGCATATTTTTAATGACAAAGGCAATGGCCTGACTGGCCTGATAAGGTGTTCCACCGGCAGCTAGAGTCAAGGCTGCAGCACTCATAGCAGAGGCCGAACCAACCTCGGCCTGACAGCCACCTTCAGCACCTGAGATAGAGGCATTGTTTGCGATGACTAGTCCAAAGGCACCGGCAGCAAAGAGAAAATCCAGCTGTTGCTCGTGGCTGAGGTCTAATTTTTCAATAGCAGCAGTGAGAACGGAAGGCAGACAGCCAGCACTTCCAGCGGTTGGAGTGGCACAAACCAAGCCCATTTTGGCATTGTGTTCATTGACTGCAATGGCATTTCGGGCAGCAGAGAGAATCGTGTAATCTGACAGAGTTTTTCCGTTTTTAATGTAGTGATCCAATTTGGCAGCATCTCCACCTGTCAGGCCACTACGAGATTTATTTTCATTGAGACCAAGTTGGACAGAGGCTTTCATGACTTCCAGATTGCGTTCCATGAGAAGGAAGACTTCTTCACGTTCGCGACCGGTCAATTCAAACTCTGTTGTAATCATGAGTTCTGCGACATTTCCTTGAAAGTCCAGATCTGCTTGCTCGACCAATTCTTTGATAGAATAAAACATGCTTCCTCCTATTTAAAGAAATTGACATTGTGGAGATGAGGGATTTTTCGAATTTCTTCGATGGCCTCATCACAGTTGCGACTGTCAACTTCGATAATCATAATAGCTTTTTCACCAGCTTTTTCACGAGTAACATTCATCTGAGCGATATTGATACCATAGCGGGAAAGGGCCTCTGTTACGAGGGCAATCATACCTGGAATATCTTGATGAACAATGATGATAGTCGGTGTATTCATATTGAGAGAGACGGCAAAGCCATTGAGTTCAGTTACCTGAA
>CAMHZO010000012.1:0-46600 GCA_946190205.1 Streptococcus mitis
AGGCTCGGTAGCTCAGTTGGTAGAGCAATGGATTGAAGCTCCATGTGTCGGCGGTTCGATTCCGTCTCGCGCCATTTATATATTTTGGAAGGGTAGCGAAGAGGCTAAACGCGGCGGACTGTAAATCCGCTCCTTCGGGTTCGGGGGTTCGAATCCCTCCCCTTCCATTTTACGGGCATAGTTTAAAGGTAGAACTAAGGTCTCCAAAACCTTCAGTGTGGGTTCAATTCCTACTGCCCGTGTTAATAGAATTATGGCGGGTGTGGTGAAGTGGTTAACACACCAGATTGTGGCTCTGGCATGCGTGGGTTCGATCCCCATCACTCGCCTATTTTATATTATTGGGGTATAGCCAAGCGGTAAGGCAAGGGACTTTGACTCCCTCATGCGTTGGTTCGAATCCAGCTACCCCAGTTACTATTTGCCGGCGTGGCGGAATTGGCAGACGCGCTGGACTCAAAATCCAGTGTCCGCAAGGACGTGCCGGTTCGACCCCGGCCGCCGGTATAGTATTAAAGACAAGGTTTTCGGACCTTGTCTTTTTCTTTTATTTGTTGAATTTGTAACGCTGAGTTACTTAAAATTACTAGTTTTATAACAAATCATCTAATTTATCCGCTAATTTTTGTTGCTTGCTTGGATACAAATGAGAGTATGTATCTATTGTTGTAGTTATAGAAGCATGTCCTAATCTTTCTTTTACGACAAGATAATCTTCTCCTTGGTTTATTAGTAGGGAAGCATGTGAATGCCTGAAGTCATGAATTCTTATTTTTTTTAAAGAACTATCTCTTTGTAATATTTTTTTATATTGTTTTTCGATTGAATCCTTAGTTATCGTAATCGGGCTATTTTGAAATATCTGTAGATCATCTAGGTTGGTTGTAAATTCTTTTAATCTTTCATGCTGTGTTTGCCTCCATTCTTCTAGTGTCTCCACTAGTTTGGTGTTCATGATGATTCT
Source organism: Streptococcus mitis (assembly GCA_946190205.1). Classification (GTDB taxonomy): domain Bacteria; phylum Bacillota; class Bacilli; order Lactobacillales; family Streptococcaceae; genus Streptococcus; species Streptococcus mitis_DI. The sequence goes on from CAMHZO010000012.1 coordinate 965, forward strand.
TCGGGTTCCAGCTTTTGTCTTTGTACTACTAATGTGTTCTTCACCTTTTTTAACGTATATTGATTTACTTACATGGATTGTATTTGTAGAAAACTCTATGTCCTTCCACGTTAGAGCAAGAGCTTCTCCGAGTCTTAGACCAGTAAAAAATAGAACTGTGAATAGTAATTTTATATTGTATTCATCGTTGCTAAATAGTGTTAAGAAATGCTTAAATTCTTTTACTGTCCAGAAATTTAATTTTACTTTTTCTATGGGTAATTTTTTCAGTAATCCTACGGGATGTTCCTTGTAAAATCCCTTTCTTAATCCAACATCCAGAATTTTCTTTAGTAAAATTATAATTTTATTAATAGTGTTTGGACTTAGCTTCTTTTCTGAGTTTTGAGTATTTTTATCTCTTAGATGTTCTCTGAATTGATAGATATCTTCATAAGTTAATTTAGCTACATCATCAACTTTTTCAAAATAGTTTTTTATATGCCTGTTATAGTTGTTTTCTTGTGTATCTATATAGCTTTGTTTTCTGTTGTTTATTCTATCCTCTTCTTTTAAGAGATCATAAAGGATATCAATTGATATTTTTGAGTTGAAACTTTTTTCTTTAAGTTCGACACTTCGTAAGTATTGTTCGGCCTCCAATGCTTCTTTTTTAGTTTTGAATCCTTTTCTTACAATTCTACGTTGTTTTAGAGATATTGGATTTATACCATTGGAAACATCAACAATCCAAGTTCCGTCTCTACTTTTACGTAAAGCCATAAGCTACGCTTCTTTCTGGAGTTCAATTCCTAATAGTTCTTCTGCGACACTGGCTGGAATTGTACCAATCCTTTTGTTATCGTAGATGTTAAAACCACGATTCACTAATAGTAATTTGCCGGTATGGATAATCTTTCTTGCAGTTCCTGGAGCAAATCCAAGTTCGATAAGGTCATCTTTTGTTACAGTTTTAATCATGTGATCTCCTTTTCTAATTAGATTAACTAAGGGGAGGATTAACTCCCCTTGTATTTTACTTATTTTTGTTTTACATCTACTAAATGGATAGCATCAGCCTTGTAATACATTGTCGTGCTAATCATAGTAGCTTGTAAATTGTCAAATGTAACTGGTACTTCATCCATTGCTTGGATATAGTCATTATCAACCAAGGCATCTGGATTGTCTACTGAGACTTGGGTTGATTTCTTTTTGAATTGTCCATCCTTGATTGTTACATTGTATTTCCAACCAATGATTTTATCGGTATTAAAACGTCTTTCGCTACCATCTCGGTTTTTGATAATTTCTCCGTTTGCATCTGCTCGGACTTCCGTTTCAAATTTTGGAATGACTTCATCCAATTCAAATTTTGTTCCAATGTTATTAAAATTCCAGTCATTTTGTGAAAGCATTTTTGCCATAGTTAATTTCTCCTTTTAATATTTTCTTTGATTGTAGGGATCAAATCCTCTCGTTTAAAGAGTATTGCTCTTTCTATTAATCCACTTGCTAAATCTGGTGGATATTCCATATTGTTGAGTGCGAGATAGTTAGCTTTCTCATACTCATGCAGTAAGTTATTGTCGTATAGAAATTTATACGCTTTTAGAATAGCTCCTGAACCTTTATAGGTAAACCATTCTAATTTTTGTTCTAGTTCTGTTTTTGATTTTGAAATAATGATAGAGACGGGTTTTGAATGGCCTAAAAACTTTTCCCAAGATCTCAAAGGTTTTGAGAAATAGCTATCACTATAGAACCTCACTTTTTCTTTGAGATATCCCTTGGTAAAGTTGAGAAGATCTATTTCTGAATGCAACCATTCTTGAATGAAGTAGTGAGCTTTTTCTTTCCTAAGTTCTAACTCAGTTCTTATCCAATTTTCTATATACCGCTTGCTGATACCGAGCTTCTCAGCTCGTTCTAAGAGTTTATCGTAAATTCTAAGTCTTTCGTCATCATTGGGTTTTCTCAAATATAAGGTCTGGCCGATTGTTTCATCTCCGTAGGTATTGTAGTAGGTGCTTTTTCCATATATAAAGCGTTTCTTCTGACAAATCTTTAGAAGCTGATTAGGAGTGAAATAGGGTGTTTCATTAAAATCATCTATTGCAATATCAATTCGTCTTACTGAAAAATGATTGTAATTGTAGTAGAGGTTGTTCAAAAACTGTCTTTCGGACAGACTATTTGGATCTAATACCATATCTCTATAGAACTCGAGTGCCTGTCCTGACATGACAAGCATGTAGGACGACTCTTTCGCTCCATAGTAGATACGGATATTCCCATAATGAAGCTGGCTATCATAGTTATAGTATTTAAGGCTCCCTTTATTCTCAATAAATAGGTCATAGTCAAGAAATAGAATGTCTTCGATTATTTCTCTTGGCGAAAATTCAGTCTTATCAAACTGAATTTGAATCCAGTCAAATACAGAACGTAAATGTTCATTTTTTGCCATAGATTTTGATTCAACTTTTTGCTTAATTTTGCCACCCTTAAAATCTCCGAAACCCTTGGAAATACTGAATTCTTTCGATGGTACACCTAACTTGCAGAGGGTGGTGTTACTACACACCCTATCGGTCAAAAATGGTCCGTCCGCATCTACGCTCATTTTCGGCTTTCTGCCTCATGGCTCAGCCGAAAACTCGCTATTAGCCGAACCTATTTTTTGACCTCTTGTTAACAAACCCTAGTAAGCCGGTTTGCATCGACTCTTCAATATCTTGGATTTTCTTTTTTAGGTTGGAATTCTCAATTTTTATCAGTCGTATTTCTCGTTTAAATTCCTGTTTCAAGGCGCTCAGTTCATCGTAGAGCTCATCTATTACTTGGTTTAGGGATTCTTGCTCATTATCTGCTAGACTCCCAAATACGGCTTGTATAGCCTCTTTGAGACCTATTTCAAGTTTTAGGTTAGCTAACTTTTGAAATTGTCTAAGATCTTCGTCTGTAAAGTCATAGGCAACTGTATAACTTAATTGATGAGTTCTTGGATTTCTACTGATAGGAATTTTAATTTTCTTAAATTCCTTGCCACTTATCTCTCTAATCAGTTGAATCCAATTTTTAAGAGTAGAGGTAGAGTTTAGGCCAGAAATTTGATTGACTAACTCTTTATTGGTCATCTTTTTGTGAAACCTCCGAAATTTTCTTGTGCAACTGAAGAGTTTTCTGTGGTATAATTGTTACATAATATGTTTTGATCTTGGAACGAACGGCACATTTGTTTCAAGATTTTTTATTTTGTCGAATCCTACCTCCTTTATTAAAATTTTTTAAATCGACTACTAGTTACATACGCTTTTACCTCCTTTTATGCTATAATATTCTCAATGGAATATTCAATCTCAAAATAAATATTCCTTATGGAATAATTCTATTTTATACCGTTTAGAATATTTTGTCAAGCTAAAATATACGAATAAGAATATCTATAGGAGAATTATGTATACAGAGGATTATAAATTTTCAGAGAGGTTAAAAACTCTCAGAAAATCAAAAAAGTTAACTCAAGTACAAATATCGGAATTAATTGGAGTTCAACAAGGGACATATTCTCGGTGGGAGAATGGAACGTTAGAACCAGGATTAGAATTCGTTGTGAAATTAGCAAATATCTTTGGGACTACTACAGATTATTTGCTGGGACAAAAACCTTATTCAATTATCAGTAGTTTACCTCTAGAACAATTAGATCTTACCAATATTGCAAACTTTTCAAAGGATGAGTTTGATATTTTGAAACATTCAATAGCAGTTTCGGTGGCAAGAAATAAAATAAAGGCAACAGAACTAAAAGATAGAGTTATAGAAAAAAATCAGTTGTCAGAAAAAGATGCAGAACTTTTGAATAAGATTTTTGAAGAAGTTAAAACTTATTGGGAAAATTAGGAGGACGCTAGTCTTCAAAATTCCCTCCCAAAATGTGTCCAAAATATTGACAGAATTCTAGCTTTTCATTATAGTTCTTATGGAACTTTTTTTCTACAACAAAATAGGCTCCATAATATCCATAGGGGATTTACCCACTACAAATAGTATAGAGCCGGTTTTATTAATGTCCTGCATTTCCTAATAAGTTAACCATGACAACACCAATGATAATCAAAATTAAACCGATAATGCTATAAACATTTAGTGTTTCTTTGAAAATCATTACTGCGATAGAGGCTGTCAAAACTAAACCGACAGCTGACCATGTTGCATAAGCTATTCCTAAAGGAATTTTTTGCATTGCTAGTGAGAGGAAATAGAAACAAACGCCATAGCTAAGTAGGGCAGAAACGGTTGGAATAGGCTTTGTAAAACCGTCTGATAATTTCAAAAGGTTAGTTCCCAATATCTCTCCTACAATGGCGATAAAAAGATAAAAGTATGACATGTCTTTAACCTCCTATATGTCATGTTTTTGCTCTAAGAGCTATTATAGCTATCCGTTTTTTATAAATCTTGGCACAAGTCATGAGAATTTGTAGTAAAACTGTGGCAGACACTTTTTCAGAACCAATAGCTGATAAGTTTATTATATCATAAGATAAATTTTAAAAAAAGTCTTGATTTATTTCAATGTCTTGCGTGGTCTCGATTTTACTGGTAAAATTACTTTTAAGAACTTTAAAAAAGAGGTTTCTATATTTGACAAAACAATGACTTGTTGTCCCGAATGTGGGCATCCTTTGGAGAAAAAATTTTTAAAAGATGAGGGAGATATTCCTTATTGTTCACAATGTGCGAGTTTTCGTTTTCCAGTCTTTAATACAGCAATTAGTGCGATTTTATTTAATGAAAAACATGATAAGATTCTCTTGATTAAGCAATATGACATGGCTGAGCATATTTTGCTAGCTGGTTATGTGTCTAATGATATTCACAACCAATTTCTACAATCATTAAAGGCAATTAATTTAGCCTCTCTTATTACGGATATGGGTAATAAAATTGCACAAAACTAGTCCAAAACTCTTTTTAATAAGGAGTATACTTTCTAGCATTTTATAGTTACTAAAAAGTATCTAAACTTTGGAAGTGATACTAAGTTTTAAAAAATATTATGGAAAAAAAGCTTATAAAATCAATATTTCTGAGATTTAAAACTAATAATATTAGACTCAAAATCCAGTGTCCGCAAGGACGTGCCGCTTCGACCCCGGCCGCCGGTATAGTATAGAGTTAAGGAACGTTGTAAATCTTCGTTCCTTTTTTATATTATTTTTGGTATAATAATAGTTATTCAAATTTTATTTAGATTATGAAAGTGTAGGGAAGTATGTCTCGTTCTATCGATTTATTAAAACATCGGTATTTGAAAAATATTAAAGAAAATCCTGAATTGTTTGTCGGGATTGAGCTGGAATATCCTGTTGTAAACTTGGAAGGGGATGCTACAGATGTTGAAGTTATCAAGTACTTATTCCGATATTTAGTTTCTGCTTTGGATTTTACTGTCGAAAAGGTTGATGATTTTGGGACTCCTATTCAGTTAGTGGAGCCAGCAAGTCAGGATGTTATTTTATTTGAAGTTTCCTATACTACGATTGAGTTTGCATTTGGTAAGGCTGAAACGATACAAGAGGTTGAAGAACGTTTTAGTATTTATATGGGAGCAATCCAGAAGAAGTTAGCTGAATTAAATCATGCTATTGTTGGCTGTGGTATTCATCCCAACTGGGATAAAAATGATAATTGTCCAGTGGCTTCCCCACGCTATCAGATGTTGATGGATTATTTGAATTTGAGTTGCAATGTGACTAAATCAGACTTGCATCATTTCCCTGAATATGGTGCTTTTATCTGTGGGAGTCAGCTACAGCTGGATGTTTCAAAATCTAACTACTTACGGGTGATTAATGTTTTTACCCAAATTGAAGCAGTTAAGGCTTATTTATTTGCAAACTCTGAGTTTGCAGGTGCGGATTGGGATACGAAAATTTCAAGGGATATTTTCTGGGAAGAATCGATGCATGGTATATATCCAGAAAACGTCGGGGTCAATGCTAGACTCTTTGAAGATGAGGATGATTTTTTTGATTATCTAGATCATTCTGCAATTTTTACTGCGGAACGTGATGGGCAAACCTATTATTTTTATCCGATTCAGGCAAGGGACTATTTGCCTACACCTGAAATCCAAGCATATGCACTTAATGGGGATGAGATTATTATTTATCCTCAAGAGAAGGATTTTGAAACACATCGTAGTTATCAGTACCAAGACTTAACGACTCGCGGAACAGTTGAGTTTCGTAGTGTGTGTACTCAACCTCTAGATAGAACCTTCGCTTCAGCAGCTTTTCACTTAGGATTGTTGGTTAATTTAGATAAGTTAGAAGCTTACTTAAGTACAGCACCTTTTTTTACAGCATTTGGCCGAAATTATAAGTTTTTAAGACGACAATTTTCTAAGAAAAAGCTTACAGAACAGGAAGAAACTGCGATAATAGAGTTTTCAAAAGACTTACTCCAGCTAACTGAGGAAGGATTGAAAATGAGAAATAAGCAAGAAATGAGCTATTTACAGTCTTTGAAAGAAGAATTGGGACTATAATTTCTTTTATAAAGGGAGAATTTTCTGAAAAATCATGATATAATGGAAGAGACTATAGATAAAGGATAGAGAGTAATGACATTAGTTTATCAATCAACGCGTGATGCCAACAATACAGTAACTGCCAGCCAAGCCATTTTGCAAGGTTTGGCGACGGATGGTGGTTTGTTTACACCAGTTACTTATCCAAAGGTAGATTTGGACTTTGACAAATTGAAAGATGCTTCTTATCAGGAAGTTGCAAAGTTAGTTTTGTCAGCATTTTTAGATGATTTTACAGCTGTGGAGTTGGACTACTGTATCAACAATGCCTACGATAGCAAGTTTGATACTCCAGCTATCGCTCCTTTAGTGAAATTAGACGGCCAATACAACTTGGAACTCTTCCACGGTTCAACGATTGCCTTCAAGGATATGGCCTTGTCTATCTTGCCATACTTTATGACGACTGCTGCTAAGAAACATGGCTTGGAGAACAAGATTGTCATTTTGACAGCCACATCTGGTGATACTGGGAAAGCTGCTATGGCAGGATTTGCGGACGTGCCTGGAACTGAGATTATCGTCTTTTATCCAAAGGATGGTGTCAGCAAAGTACAAGAGTTGCAAATGACCACTCAGACTGGCGACAATACTCATGTTATCGCCATTGACGGTAACTTTGACGATGCGCAAACCAACGTGAAGCATATGTTTAATGATGTGGCTCTCCGTGAAAAATTGGCTGCTAACAAGTTGCAATTTTCATCAGCTAACTCTATGAACATTGGTCGTTTGGTACCACAGATTGTTTATTATGTTTATGCCTACGCTCAATTGGTTAAGACTGGTGAAATTGTGGCTGGTGATAAGGTCAACTTCACAGTACCAACAGGAAACTTTGGAAATATCTTGGCTGCCTTTTATGCAAAACAAATTGGTCTTCCAGTTGGTAAATTAATTTGTGCTTCAAATGACAACAATGTTTTAACTGACTTCTTTAAAACACGTGTTTACGACAAGAAACGTGAGTTTAAAGTAACAACTAGTCCATCTATGGATATCTTGGTATCTTCAAACTTGGAACGTTTGATTTTCCATCTTTTGGGTAATGATGCAGTTAAGACAGCTGAACTCATGAATGCCTTGAATACACAAGGACAATATGAATTGACAGACTTTGATGCAGAGATTCTTGCACTCTTTGCAGCTGAATATGCGACTGAGGAAGAAACAGCGGCAGAAATCAAGCGTGTTTATGAGTCAGATTCTTATATCGAGGATCCACATACGGCAGTTGCCTCGGCAGTTTATAAGAAATACCAAGCGGCTACTGGGGATGCGACTAAGACAGTGATTGCTTCAACAGCTAGTCCATACAAGTTCCCAGTGGTTGCAGTAGAAGCTGTAACTGGAAAATCAGGGCTTGGCGACTTTGAAGCCTTGGCTCAATTACATGATATTTCAGGAGTGGCAGTGCCGCCAGCAGTTGATGGGCTTGAAACAGCTCCTGTTCGTCACAAGACAACAGTGGCAGCTACTGACATGCAAGCAGCGGTTGAGGCTTATCTAGGACTTTAAGACAGAGGGAGTAAACTCGGTTGGGAAACCAACTGAGTTTCTTTTCATCAGGAGGAAGGATTGTTTAAGAAAAATAAAGATATTCTTAATATTGCATTGCCAGCTATGGGTGAAAACTTTTTGCAGATGCTCATGGGGATGGTGGATAGTTACTTGGTAGCCCACTTGGGCTTGATAGCTATTTCGGGTGTATCAGTAGCTGGCAATATTATCACGATTTATCAGGCGATTTTCATAGCTCTGGGAGCTGCTATTTCCAGTGTTATTTCAAAGAGTTTAGGGGAGAAGAATCAGTCTAAGCTAGCCTACCATGTGACTGAGGCGTTGAAGATTACCTTACTATTAAGTTTCCTTTTAGGATTTTTGTCCATTTTCGCTGGGAAAGAGATGATAGGACTTTTGGGGACGGAGAGAGATGTAGCTGAGAGTGGTGGACTCTACCTATCCTTGGTGGGCGGATCGATTGTTCTTTTGGGCTTGATGACCAGTCTGGGTGCTTTGATTCGTGCAACGCATAATCCGCGTTTGCCCCTCTATGTGAGTCTCTTATCCAATGCCTTGAATATTCTCTTTTCCAGTCTAGCTATTTTTGTTCTTGATATGGGGATAGCGGGTGTTGCTTGGGGGACTATTCTGTCTCGTTTGATTGGTCTTGTGATTTTATGGTCGCAATTAAAGTTGCCTTTTGAGAAACCGACTTTTGGTTTAGATAAGGAACTATTGATCTTAGCTTTGCCAGCAGCTGGAGAGCGGCTTATGATGCGGGCTGGTGATGTCGTTATCATTGCCTTGGTAGTTTCTTTTGGAACGGAGGCAGTTGCTGGGAATGCAGTCGGAGAAGTCCTGACCCAGTTTAACTACATGCCTGCCTTTGGCGTCGCTACGGCAACGGTCATGCTAGTGGCCCGAGCAGTTGGAGAGGATAAGTGGAAAAGAGTCGCTAGTTTGAGCAAACAAACCTTTTGGCTTTCTCTGCTTCTCATGTTGCCTTTGACCTTTAGTATCTATGCCTTGGGTGTACAATTAACTCATCTCTATACGACAGATTCTCTAGCGGTTGAGGCTAGTGTTCTAGTGACACTTTTTTCACTACTTGGTACTCCTATGACGACAGGAACAGTCATCTATACAGCAGTCTGGCAGGGTTTGGGCAATGCTCGGCTTCCCTTTTATGCGACAAGTATAGGAATGTGGTGTATCCGCATTGGAACAGGATATTTGATGGGGATTGTGCTTGGTTGGGGTTTGCCCGGTATTTGGGCCGGAACCCTTTTGGATAATGGTTTTCGTTGGTTATTTCTACGTTACCGTTACCAGCGCTATATGAGCTTGAAAGGATAGGAAATGCAAAAAACAGCTTTTATTTGGGATTTAGACGGGACTTTATTGGATTCTTATGAAGCGATTTTATCAGGGATTGAGGAAACTTTTGCTCAGTTTTCTATTCCTTATGATAAGGAGCAGGTGAGGGAGTTTATTCTCAAGTTTTCTGTGCAGGATTTGCTGGAGCAAGTTTCGGAAGAGAGAAAACTGGATGTGGAAGTGCTAAATCAGGTGCGTGCACAGAGTCTGGCTGAGAAGAATGCTCAGGTAGTTTTGATGCCAGGTGCGCGTGAGGTGCTAGCTTGGGCAGAGGAATTAGGAATTCAGCAATTTGTTTACACTCATAAGGGAGATAATGCTTTTGCCATTCTCAGAGACTTGGGGTTGGAATCCTATTTCACAGAGATTTTAACCAGTCAGAGTGGCTTTGCGCGGAAGCCAAGTTCAGAAGCGGCTACCTATCTGATAGACAAGCATCAGTTGAATCATGACAATACTTATTATATAGGGGATCGGACTCTGGATGTGGAATTTGCCCAGAATAGTGGGATTCAAAGCCTCAACTTTTTAGAGTCGACTTATGAAGGTAATCACAGGATTCAAGCGTTAGCAGATATTTCCCGTATTTTTGAGGCTGAGCAATAAAAAGATTGTGTCAGTTTTGTGACAGAGACCTAACAAACTATTTCAAGTAACTGAGTTTGTTACAAGGAATAGACAGTTCTATTAAATAGGCCCGAGAGGGCTTTTTTTCTGCATTTTTTGTGTTATCATAGACAGGTACTCATTTGAAAGGAATTTGAAAGAATGAAGAAAAGAATATTATTAGCCTCAACAGTAGCCTTATCATTTGCCCCAGTATTGGCAACCCAAGCAGAAGAAGTTCTTTGGACTGCACGTAGTGTTGAGCAAATCCAAAATGATTTGACTAAAACGGATAACAAAACAAGTTATACCGTTCAGTATGGTGATACCTTGAGCACCATTGCAGAGGCCTTGGGTGTAGATGTCACAGTTCTTGCGAATTTGAATAAAATCACGAATATGGACTTGATTTTCCCAGAAACTGTTTTGACAACGACTGTCAATGAAGCAGAAGAAGTAACAGAAGTTGAAATCCAAACTCCTCAAGCAGACTCTAGTGAAGAAGTGACAACTGCGACAGCAGATTTGACAACCAATCAAGTGACGGTTGATGATCAAACTGTTCAGGTTGCAGACCTTTCTCAGCCAATTGCAGAAGCTCCAAAAGCGGTAGAAACTACAAGAACAAAAGAAGTAGCAACAAATTCAGAAGTTGCAGAGACAGTTGCTACTGCAGAAGAAGTGGCACCATCTACAAATACTTCAACGTCAGAGGAGCAAGCAGCCGAAACAAGTAGTGCAGTTGCAGAAGCAGCTCCTCAGGCAACGAGTCCAGCTGAGAAGCAGGAAACACAAGCAAGCATTCAAGCTGAATCAGCAGTGGAAGCAACTGCAACACCAGTTGAAGAAAAAGCACCTGAAACAACTACAACAAGTTCAGAAGAAGCAAAAGAAGTAGCATCATCAAGTGAAGCTACAGCAGCAGTTTCTACTTATCAACCAGAAGAGGCGAAAACAGTTTCAACAACTTACGCGGCTCCAGCAGCGCCCGATTATGCTGGACTTGCGGTAGCGAAATCTGAAAATGCAGGCCTTCAACCACAAACAGCTGCCTTTAAAGAAGAAATTGCTAACTTGTTTGGCATCACATCCTTTAGTGGTTACCGTCCAGGAGACAGTGGAGATCACGGAAAAGGTTTGGCTATCGACTTTATGGTACCAGAAAGCTCAGAATTAGGGGATAAGATTGCGGAATATGCAATCAAAAATATGGCTAGTCGTGGAATTAGTTACATTATTTGGAAACAACGTTTCTATGCTCCATTCGATAGCAAATATGGACCAGCTAATACTTGGAACCCAATGCCAGACCGTGGTAGCGTGACAGAAAACCACTATGACCACGTTCACGTTTCAATGAATGGATAAACCAGACTCTGTCACATAATTTTTACGAATGAGAACTAGCTTTCATGATAGGAAGCGAGTCTCGTTCGTTTTTTCTTTGTCAATTTGAATGGAGAATGGATAGTCAGCATTTTGTAATAATCCAAGCATAATTCTTGCAATCTATTTTACTTTGTATTATAATTGATTAGTCAACTATTGATAAGTCAATAGAAAGGGAGAAGAAATGATAGAGATTCAAGATTTACTGTATCAACTACGATTGTCTGAGCAAGCGAGCACGCAATTGTTTGAAAAAAGGCTTGGGATTAGTTTGACACGGTATCAGATGTTACTGTTTTTGCTGGAGAATTCCCCTTGTAATCAAATGGCGGTTCAGGAGCGTTTGAAGATTGATCAGGCTGCTTTGACACGGCATTTCAAGATTTTGGAAAAGGAAGGTTTGGTGGATCGCCATCGCAATCCTGAAAATCAGCGGGAAGTCTTGGTAGAGGCTACGAAGTATGCCAAGGAGCAGTTAGTGGTGAATCCTCCTCTGAATCATGTCAGGGTTAAGGAAGCGATGGAAAGTATCTTAACAGAGTCTGAGAGAACAGAACTCAGCCGTTTATTAAATAAATTGGTTTTGGGTATTGAAAATATAGAGATTTAAGGAGAAAAATATGTCAATTATGACAATCATTTTAGCAACGATAGTTGCTTTGGAGCATTTTTACATTTTTTATTTGGAAAGTATTGCAACTCAATCAGATGCAACTAGTCGTGTTTTTAACATGGAAAAGGAAGAACTGGCTCGTCCGTCGGTAAGTTCACTGTTCAAAAATCAAGGGATTTATAACGCTCTGCTAGGAGTCTTTCTCTTGTATGGGATTTATTTCTCACAGAATTTAGAAATTGTGACTATTTTTGTCCTATTTGTGATTGGTGCGGCGACTTATGGTTCTCTAACAGCAGATAAGAAAATTATTTTGAAGCAAGGTGGACCAGCTATTTTGGCCTTGATTAGTATTTTACTCTTTAAATAAACTTAAAGTTCAATCCTAGTCTCGCTAGTCCTTTTCACTCCAGAATAAGTGAAATATGTTATACTTATTTTATTGTCAGAAAAAGAGTTTCATTGAATTGGTTTTGAGGAGTTAGAAATGAAAGTATTAGTGACAGGTTTTGAGCCCTTTGGAGGGGAAAAGGTCAATCCAGCCTTGGAGGCCGTTAAAGGTTTACCAGCTGAAATCCATGGTGCGGAGATCCGCTGGCTAGAAGTGCCAACAGTCTTTCACAAATCGGCTCGAGTATTGGAAGAAGAGATGAATCGTTATCAACCTGACTTTGTTCTTTGTATTGGGCAAGCTGGTGGAAGAACTAGTTTGACACCTGAGCGAGTAGCCATTAATCAAGACGATGCACGCATTCCTGATAACGAAGGTAATCAACCGATTGACCTTACCATTCGCCCAGATGGTGCTTCGGCCTACTTTAGTAGTTTGCCGATTAAAGCGATGGTTCAAGCTATAAAAAAAGAGGGATTACCGGCCTCTGTTTCCAATACGGCAGGGACTTTTGTCTGCAATCATTTGATGTATCAGGCCCTCTATTTGGTAGAAAAAAATTTTCCACATGTTAAGGCAGGTTTTATGCATATTCCTTATATGATGGAACAGGTGGTAAATTGGCCTACCACTCCAGCTATGAGTTTAGTGGATATTAGGCGAGGGCTAGAAGCGGCAATCGGCGCCATTATCGAACATGGAGATCAGGATCTCAAGTTGGTGGGCGGAGAAACTCATTGATAGAAAAAAGCTTGAGGGAACAACCTTCAAGCTTTTGGACGTTTTCGAGCCAGTACTGCTCTGTAGAAAATTATTTTATTGATTTGAATATAGGGTAGGAGTGAGAAACTAGCAATTCCAAAGGTAATCCAATTGAGGAAGTACCAAGGAAGGAGTTGTAAGTCTAGGACAAAGCGTTGAAATTTGTAGCCTTTCATCAGGAAACGGCTGGTTTTAAGGATTTGTCCTGGTTTGGCCTGTCCCAAGTCTAGGGTGTCACAGAGGAGAAATTCTACCTGTGAATAAGCATAGTATTGTGGAATATAGAGACTATTTCCGACAATCATCAAGAGGATACTTGCTAGAAAGTAAAGACCAAAGGTCATGAGGAAGTGCTCAGTTTCAACTGACGTGAGATCCAGATTAGGAAATTCAGGATGGATGACAACGAATGTCTTTGCTAGAAAGCTACTGTAAAAGAGAAAGTAAATCCCAAGTAAACTAGGAATGCTCCATAAGAAGAGATAGAAACGTTTGAGAAGGAGAGTCAAAAAGGTTTGTGAAAAGTGTTCTTCGTTAAAGAGAGTGAGACTATTTTTGACGGATAGTTCTGTATCAGGATTCTTGATGAGTTTCAGCGTTGTATAGACTGAGCTGGTTAGAAGTATTGTCCCTATAAAGGAGACTAATAGTGGAAAGAGGTAGGCTTGGAATACATGGCTAAACACGCTTAAAAAGGATTGCTCTAAAATAGACTCGTTGATGCGCTCTAAGGGATTGAGGAAGCCAGACAAGATGATCAGCATGCTCGGTAAGAGATAGACGAGAAAGAGGCGGGGATTTTCAGCCTGAAATTGTCTAGTCTGCAGACGAATGGTTTTTAAATCAATTTTTGGGTATTTCATTCTCTCATTATACCATAGTTCGTGACAGTTCCTGCTTTTTTTGATAAAATCATACAGTATGCCCTTGGGCACAAAGTATGAACTGGGACTGTCTTTCCCAGCTTCGGAGGTAAAAAATGTCAGATTCACCAATCAAATATCGTTTGATTAAGAAAGAAAAACACACGGGAGCTCGTCTGGGAGAAATCATCACTCCCCACGGTACCTTTCCGACACCTATGTTTATGCCAGTTGGTACACAAGCCACTGTCAAAACTCAGTCACCTGAAGAATTGAAGGAGATGGGTTCGGGAATTATTCTGTCGAACACCTATCATCTCTGGCTTCGTCCTGGAGATGAACTCATCGCACGCGCAGGTGGTCTTCACAAGTTCATGAATTGGGATCAACCAATCTTGACAGATAGTGGTGGTTTCCAGGTTTATTCTCTAGCAGATAGCCGTAATATCACAGAAGAAGGGGTAACCTTTAAAAACCATCTCAATGGTTCTAAGATGTTCTTGTCTCCAGAGAAGGCTATTTCTATTCAGAACAATCTGGGCTCAGACATCATGATGTCTTTTGATGAATGTCCTCAGTTTTACCAACCTTACGACTACGTTAAGAAATCAATCGAGCGTACCAGCCGTTGGGCTGAGCGTGGTTTGAAGGCTCACCGTCGTCCGTATGACCAAGGGTTATTTGGGATTGTGCAGGGGGCAGGATTTGAAGACCTTCGTCGCCAATCAGCGAATGACCTTGTCAGCATGGATTTCCCAGGCTACTCTATAGGTGGCTTGGCAGTGGGAGAAACCCACGAAGAAATGAATGCCGTCTTGGACTTTACAACCCAGCTCCTTCCTGAAAACAAACCTCGCTACCTGATGGGAGTGGGAGCGCCAGATAGCTTGATTGATGGGGTTATTCGTGGGGTGGATATGTTTGACTGTGTCTTGCCGACTCGTATCGCTCGTAACGGGACTTGTATGACCAGTCAGGGACGTTTGGTTGTCAAAAATGCTCAGTTTGCTGAGGACTTTACACCACTAGATCCTGAATGTGATTGCTACACATGTAAGAACTATACACGCGCCTACCTTCGTCACCTCCTCAAGGCTGATGAAACCTTTGGTATCCGTTTGACTAGCTACCATAATCTTTACTTCTTGCTTAACCTGATGAAGCAAGTGCGACAAGCCATTATGGATGACAATCTTTTGGAATTTCGTGAGTATTTTGTTGAAAAATATGGCTATAATAAATCAGGCCGTAATTTCTAAAATGGAATTGATATAAGCTAAAAATCCTAAGTTTTCTCTTGGGATTTTTCTTCTTTTTTTGATAGAATAAAGTGTATAATGAAAGGGAGAATAAACTCGTATGCGCATTAAATGGTTTTCCTTGATTAGGATTACAGGTTTACTACTGGTACTCTTGTATCATTTCTTTCAGACGATCTTTCCTGGAGGATTCTTTGGGGTAGATGTCTTTTTCACATTTTCAGGATTTCTGATTACGGCTCTACTCATCGAAGAATTTTCTAAAAACCATAAGATTGATTTGATAGGATTTTTTAGAAGACGTTTTTATCGGATTGTGCCACCTGTGGTGTTGATGGTTCTAGTGACTATTCCCTTTACCTTCCTAGTCCGGCAAGACTATGTTGCTGGAATTGGGGGTCAGATTGCGGGAGTCTTAGGCTTTATGACCAACTTCTATGAACTCCTAACAGGTGGGAGTTATGAATCTCAGTTTATTCCTCATTTGTTTGTTCATAATTGGAGTTTGGCTGTTGAGGTTCACTACTATATTCTTTGGGGATTAGCAGTTTGGTTCTTATCTAAGCAGGCTAAATCAAATGGTCAGTTGAGAGGGATGGTTTTTCTCTTGTCTGCTGCTGCCTTCTTGATTAGCTTCTTCTCCATGTTTATTGGTAGTTTTCTAGTAACCTCTTATTCCTCTGTTTACTTCTCCAGTTTAACTCATGTCTATCCATTCTTTTTGGGAAGTGTGTTAGCAACTATCGTAGGCGTTCGTCAGACGACTTCCCTCGTTAAGCAATTGGATAAAATCTGGGATTTACGCAAGACCCTTGTAGTTTTGGCAGGAGGTTTTGGCTTCTTACTCATTTTGACCTTCTTTGTCAAATTTACCTATCTCTTTGCCTATCTTATGGGCTTCTTGCTTGCCAGCCTTGCAGCCCTTGCTATGATTCTGGCGGCGCGTGTCTTACATGAAAAGACTCCTAACATGCAGGAGCCAAAGATTATCAGCTTTTTAGCAGATACTAGCTATGCGGTTTATCTTTTCCATTGGCCTTTCTACATTATTTTCTCACAGTTGACATCAAATCTTCTTGCTGTGTTACTGACTTTGATTTTTTCTTATGGATTTGCCAGCCTGTCATTTTATGTGCTGGAACCTTGGATTGCGGGAAAGAACACACCTATTATACAAGCCCTTCGTCCCCTGCCTCATATTCACACAATCCTTGCAGCAAGTACTGGAATTTTGGTCTTCATTGTCTTCTTAGTAACTCTGTTGGCACCACAAGTGGGAGCTTTTGAGACAGACTTAACTGTCAATGGCTTGAAGCAAGCTGCAACAAATATTAACCAGACCAAGGTAATGACAGAACGAGCAGAAGCTGATAGTTTAGGAATTGCTGATGGCACTATGTTAATTGGTGACTCGGTGGCCTTAAGGGCAAATACAGCCTTGCAGACAGCCCTTCCTGGAGCACAGATTAATGCACAAGTCAGCAGAACAACCAAGACCGCCAACGAAATCATGCTCAACAATAGCCAGAATAAATTTCTACCAAAGATGGTGGTTATTGCAACTGGGGTAAATAATCCTGAAAATTACAAGGAAGATTGGGATAGTATCGTGAAAAATCTTCCTAAGGGGCACCATATGGTTTTGGTGACTCCTTATGAAGGAGATAAGACAAAAGAGACCTATGCAATCGTTGAGAAGGAGGCTGCCTATATGAGAGAATTGGCAGAGAAGACTCCTTACATCACGATAGCAGATTGGAATCAAGCTGCTAAGGAACATCCAGAAATTTGGACTGGGACAGACCAAGTCCATTTTGGAAGTGACAATAGTAAAATTGAAGCAGGAGCTAAATTGTATGCAGATACCATTGCTGCAGCCTTGCAAACAGCTCAAGACAAGCCGGTTAAATCAAAATAACTTGTATTAAAAAGAGAAGAGTTGGAGAAATCCAGCTCTTTTAAAATATATCTAGAAAACAGGTCTATACCATTTACAAATGAATCAGAAAGGTTTATAATGTAATTGACATAATAAATATCAAAAGTAATCTTTTAAGGAGGTCATTATTATGCCTAATTACGTTAAAGCGGATCAGTTTTTCTATCCATTTGGCATTCGTCGCGGTGGGTACTTAGAACTTGTTGATGGCAAATTTGGGAAACATGTGGATCAAATTCCTGAAGGAGCAGAGGTTCTTGACTATACTGGTTATAGCATTGCACCAGGTCTTGTGGATACTCATATTCATGGATATGCAGGTGTAGATGTGATGGACAACAACATTGAAGGTACATTGCATACTATGAGTGAAGGACTTCTTAGTACCGGTGTTACCAGTTTCTTGCCCACAACTTTAACAGCCACTTATGAGCAATTGCTTGCAGTCACTGAAAATCTTGGAAACCATTATAAAGAAGCAACAGGTGCTAAGATTCGTGGGATTTATTATGAAGGTCCATATTTCACAGAAACTTTTAAGGGGGCACAAAATCCAACTTATATGAGAGACCCGGGTGTTGAGGAGTTTCATTCTTGGCAGGATGCTGCAAAAGGGATGCTAAATAAAATCGCTATTGCACCAGAACGTGATGGAGTGGAAGATTTTGTACGTACTATTACAGGTGAAGGTGTGACAGTTGCACTTGGACACTCAGATGCGACATTTGAACAAGCTAAGAAGGCAGTTGATGCTGGAGCTAGTGTATGGGTACATGCCTATAATGGGATGCGCGGTTTAACACACCGCGAACTAGGTATGGTAGGAGCTATGTATGAGCTCCCACATACTTACGCAGAATTGATCTGTGATGGTTATCACGTAGATCCAAAAGCTTGTGAGATTTTACTTAAGCAAAAGGGGATAGAAAACATCGCTCTTATTACGGACTGTATGACAGCTGGTGGGCTTGAAGACGGTGACTATATGTTGGGAGAATTCCCTGTTGTAGTAGCAAATGGAACTGCACGTCTCAAATCTACTGGTAATTTGGCAGGTTCTATCCTCAAACTTAAAGATGGTATGAGAAATGTTGTCGAATGGGGAATTGCGAATCCGCATGAAGCGGTCATGATGGCCAGCCTTAACCCAGCAAAATCTGTTCACATTGATGATGTTTGTGGCCAAATCCGTGAAGGCTATGACGCGGACTTTATCATACTAGATAAAGATTTGGAATTGGTAGCAACCTACCTAGACGGTGTGAAACGTTATCAAGCATAAGAGAGAAAGCAGAAGTTAGTGACTAGCTTCTGCTTTTTTATCTATATTTCTTTACCGGTAAATAAAAAAGTTAAAAAAATCACAAAAAAACTTGAACAAACAAATGAAAAGGCTTACAATTATATTATAAACAGCACAAATAAAAAAACGGAGGAATGCTTTATGAAAGCCTATACTTATGTTAAACCAGGACTTGCTTCTTTTGTTGATGTAGACAAACCAGTTATTCGCAAGCCAACAGACGCTATTGTGCGTATCGTAAAAACTACTATTTGTGGAACAGACCTCCATATTATCAAAGGGGATGTTCCCGCTTGCCAAAGTGGTACCATTCTTGGTCACGAAGGGATTGGGATTGTTGAAGAAGTTGGAGAAGGAGTTTCTAATTTCAAAAAAGGCGACAAAGTCTTGATTTCTTGTGTCTGTGCCTGTGGTAAATGCTACTACTGTAAAAAAGGAATTTATGCCCATTGTGAAGACGAAGGGGGCTGGATTTTCGGTCACTTGATTGACGGTATGCAAGCTGAATATCTACGTGTCCCTCATGCAGATAACACTCTTTACCATACTCCAGAAGACTTGTCAGATGAAGCCTTGGTTATGCTATCAGACATTCTGCCTACCGGATATGAAATTGGTGTCTTGAAAGGGAAAGTAGAACCTGGTTGCAGCGTAGCCATTATTGGTTCAGGACCAGTTGGATTGGCTGCACTTTTGACAGCTCAGTTCTACTCACCAGCCAAATTGATTATGGTGGACTTAGACGATAACCGCTTGGAAACTGCTTTATCATTTGGTGCGACTCACAAGGTTAATTCTTCAGACCCTGAACAAGCCATTAAAGAAATTTATGATTTGACAGATGGTCGTGGTGTAGATGTTGCTATCGAAGCTGTTGGTATTCCTGCAACATTTGATTTCTGTCAAAAGATTATCGGTATAGACGGAACAGTTGCCAATTGTGGTGTGCATGGTAAACCAGTCGAATTCGATTTGGACAAACTTTGGATTCGCAACATCAATGTAACAACTGGTTTGGTATCTACAAATACAACTCCACAATTGTTGAAAGCTCTTGAAAGTCATAAGATTGAACCAGAAAAATTGGTAACTCACTATTTCAAACTCAGTGAAATTGAAAAAGCCTATGAAGTCTTCAGTAAGGCAGCAGACCACCATGCAATCAAGGTCATTATCGAAAACGATATTTCTGAAGCCTAGGTAGTAACAAGATTTTGGAACATAAGCAAATAGAAATTCAGTCATCCATCAGATGGCTGGATTTTTTATCAAGAAATAAGAAATGAGCATATTTCTTTCCTTGCTTGGCGGAATTGGTTATAATATACGGTACAAAGGAATGAATGAATATGTATCGTGTTATAGAAATGTACGGAGATTTTGAACCTTGGTGGTTCTTAGAAGGTTGGGAAGAAGATATTGTAGCAAGTAGAAAATTTGACCAGTATTATGATGCTCTCAAATACTACAAAACTTGCTGGTTTAGATTGGAACAAGAATCCCCTCTTTATAAAAGTAGAAGTGATTTGATGACCATTTTTTGGGATCCAGAAGACCAACGCTGGTGTGATGAATGTGATGAGTATTTACAACAATACCATTCTTTGGCTCTTTTGCAGGATGAGCAGGTTATCCCAGATGAAAAATTACGTCCAGGCTATGAAAAACAAACAGGTAAGGAAAGGCACCGTTCTTGCCGTATGAAATTAAAATAGAGAAAAAGTAACTTTTTTGGAGTTGCTTTTTTATTTTTCCAAATCTTTGCGAATAGTATAGGTGAGGAGGTAAGTATGGTTCAAGAAATTGCACAAGAAATCATTCGTTCGGCTCGAAAAAAAGGGGCGCAAGACATTTATTTTGTCCCTAAGTTAGACGCTTATGAGCTTCATATGAGGGTCGGAGACGAGCGCTGTAAAATCGGTTGTTATGATTTTGAAAAATTTGCGGCCGTCATCAGTCACTTTAAGTTTGTGGCGGGTATGAATGTGGGAGAAAAAAGACGTAGTCAACTTGGTTCCTGTGATTATGCCTATGACCAGAAGATGGCGTCCTTACGTCTATCTACTGTAGGTGATTATCGAGGGCAGGAGAGTTTAGTTATTCGCTTGTTGCATGATGAGGAGCAGGATTTGCATTTTTGGTTTCAGGATATTGAAGAATTGGGCAAGCAGTACAGGCAACGGGGACTTTATCTTTTTGCTGGCCCAGTCGGCAGTGGCAAGACGACCCTGATGCACGAATTGGCCAAGTCTCTCTTTAAGGGGCAACAAGTTATGTCTATTGAGGATCCAGTTGAGATCAAGCAGGACGACATGCTTCAGTTGCAATTGAATGAGGCGATTGGACTAACCTATGAAAATCTCATCAAACTTTCCCTACGTCATCGACCAGATCTCTTGATTATCGGAGAAATTCGAGACAGCGAAACGGCGCGTGCAGTGGTCAGAGCCAGTTTGACAGGGGCGACAGTTTTTTCAACCATTCATGCCAAGAGTATCAGAGGTGTTTATGAGCGCTTGCTGGAGTTGGGTGTGAGTGAGGAGGAATTAGCAGTCGTTCTACAGGGAGTCTGCTATCAGAGATTAATCGGGGGAGGAGGAATCGTTGACTTTGCAAACAAAGACTATCAAGAACACCAGCCAACTAGCTGGAATGAGCAGATTGACCAGCTTCTTGAAGATGGACATATCACAAGTCTTCAGGCTGAAATGGAAAAAATTAGCTACAGCTAAGCAAAAAAATATCATTACCTTGTTTAACAATCTCTTTTCCAGTGGTTTTCATCTGGTGGAGACCATCTCCTTTTTAGATAGGAGTGCATTATTGGACAAGCAGTGTGTGACCCAGATGCGCACGGGCTTGTCTCAGGGGAAATCATTCTCAGAAATGATGGAAAGTTTGGGATTTTCAAGTGCCATTGTCACTCAGTTATCCCTAGCGGAAGTCCATGGAAATCTCCACCTGAGTTTGGGAAAGATAGAAGAGTATCTAGACAATCTGGCCAAGGTTAAGAAAAAACTAATTGAAGTAGCGACCTATCCCTTGATTTTGCTGGGTTTTCTTCTCTTAATCATGCTGGGGCTACGGAATTATCTACTACCACAACTGGATAGTAGTAATATTGCCACCCAAATTATCGGAAATCTGCCACAAATTTTTCTAGGCATGGTAGGGTTTGTTTCTCTACTTACCCTTTTAGCACTAACTTTTTATAAAAGAAGTTCTAAGATGCGCGTCTTTTCTATCCTAGCACGCATTCCTTTTCTTGGAATCTTTGTGCAGACCTATTTGACAGCCTATTATGCGCGTGAATGGGGGAATATGATTTCGCAGGGGATGGAGCTGACGCAGATTTTTCAAATGATGCAGGAACAAGGTTCCCAACTCTTTAAAGAAATCGGTCAAGATCTGGCTCAAGCCCTGCAAAATGGTCGAGAATTTTCTCAGACGATAGGGACCTATCCTTTCTTTAAGAAAGAGTTGAGTCTCATTATCGAGTATGGGGAAGTCAAGTCCAAGCTGGGTAGTGAGTTGGAAATCTATGCTGAAAAAACTTGGGAAGCTTTTTTTACCCGAGTCAATCGCACCATGAACTTAGTACAGCCACTGGTCTTTATCTTTGTGGCACTGATTATCGTTTTACTTTATGCGGCAATGCTCATGCCCATGTATCAAAATATGGAGGTAAATTTTTAACATGAAAAAAATGATGACATTCTTGAAAAAAGCGAAAGTGAAGGCTTTTACACTTGTGGAGATGTTGGTGGTCTTGCTCATCATCAGCGTGCTTCTCTTGCTCTTTGTACCTAATCTGACCAAGCAAAAAGAAGCAGTCAACGACAAAGGAAAAGCTGCTGTTGTTAAGGTGGTGGAAAGCCAGGCAGAGCTTTATAGCTTAGATAAAAATGAAGATGCTAGCCTAAGCAAGTTACAAGCAGATGGGAGAATCACAGAAGAACAGGCTAAAGCTTATAAAGAATACCATGCTAAACAAAATACCAGTCAAACCGTTGCAGATTAAGGCCTTTACCATGCTTGAAAGTCTCTTGGTTTTGGGTCTTGTGAGTATCCTTGCCTTGGGCTTGTCAGGTTCTGTTCAGTCCACTTTTGCGGCGGTAGAGGATCAGATTTTCTTTATGGAGTTTGAAGAACTCTATCGGGAAACCCAAAAACGCAGTGTAGCCAGTCAGCAAAAGACTAGTCTAAACTTAGACGGACAGACCATTAGTAATGACAGTCAAAAGCTGACAGTTCCTAAAGGAATTCAAGCACCATTGGGACAAAGTATCACATTTGACCGAGCTGGGGGAAATTCGTCCCTGGCTAAGATTGAATTTCAGACCAGCAAAGGAGCGATTCGTTATCAATTATATCTAGGAAATGGAAAAATTAAACGCATTAAGGAAACAAAAAATTAGGGCAGTGATTTTACTGGAAGCAGTGATTGCTCTAGCTATCTTTGCCAGCATTGCAACCCTTCTTTTGGGACAAATTCAGAAAAATAGGCAAGAAGAAGCAAAAATCTTGCAAAAGGAAGAGGTCTTGCGTGTAGCTAAGATGGCTCTGCAGACAGGTCAAAATCAGGTAAAGATAAACGGAGTGGAGATTCAGGTGTTTTCTAGTGAAAAAGGATTGGAGGTCTACTATGGTTCAGAACAGTTGTTGGCCATCAAAGAGCCATAAGGTCAAGGCTTTTACCTTGTTGGAATCCTTGATTGCCCTCATTGTCATCAGTGGAGGCTTACTCCTCTTTCAAGCCATGAGTCAGCTCCTCATTTCAGAAGTTCGCTACCAGCAGCAAAGCGAGCAAAAGGAGTGGCTCCTGTTTGTGGACCAGTTGGAGGCAGAATTAGACCGTTCGCAGTTCGAAAAAGTAGAAGGTAATCGCATTTATATGAAGCAGGATGGCAAGGATATCTCTATTGGTAAGTTAAAATCGGATGATTTTCGGAAAACTGATGCCAGTGGACGAGGTTATCAGCCTATGGTTTATGGACTCAAATCTGCACAGATTACAGAGGAGAATCAGTTGGTTCGCTTTCGTTTTCAATTCCAAAAAGGCTTAGAAAGGGAGTTCATCTATCGTGTGGAAAAAGAAAAAAGTTAAGGCAGGAGTCCTTCTCTATGCGGTAACCATAGCAGCCATCTTTAGTCTTTTGTTACAATTTTACTTGAACCGACAAGTCGCCCACTATCAAGACTATGCTTTAAATAAAGAAAAGTTGGTTGCTTTTGCTATGGCCAAACGAACGAAAGATAAGGTTGAGCAAGAAAGTGGGGAACAGGCCTTTAATCTGGGTCAGGTGAGTTATCAAAATAAGAAAACAAGCTTGGTGACAAGGATTCGTACGCCTAAGAGCCAATATGAGTTCATCTTTCCTTCCGTCAAAATAAAAGAAGAGAAAACAGAGAAAAAGGAAAAGGTAGCGACCGATTCAAGCGAAAAAGTGGAGAAAAAATCAGAAGAGAAGCCTGAAAAGAAAGAGAATTCCTAGCCAATCAAGCTACTTTGTGCTAAACTAAAAATATGAAACATGATTTTAACCACAAAGCAGAAACTTTTGATTCACCTAAAAATATCTTCCTTGCAAACTTGGTTTGTCAAGCAGTCGAGAAACAGATTGATCTTCTATCAGACAAAGAAATTTTGGATTTCGGTGGAGGGACGGGGCTGTTAACCTTGCCTCTAGCCAATCAGGCCAAGTCTGTAACATTGGTGGATATTTCGGAGAAAATGCTGGAGCAAGCTCGTTTGAAAGCGGAGCAGCAAGACATCAAGAATATACAGTTTTTGGAGCAAGATTTACTGGAAAAACCCTTGGAGAAAGAGTTTGATCTCATTGTTGTTTGTCGTGTTCTTCATCATATGCCTGGTTTAGATGCGGCTCTCTCACTGTTTCATCAACATTTGAAGGAAGATGGACAACTCCTCATTGCTGATTTTACCAAGACAGAAGCTAACCATCATGGATTTGAATTGGTTGAACTGGAAAACAAGCTAGCCCAGTTTGGTTTTTCATCTGTGCATGGTCAGATCCTCTATAGCGCTGAAGACCTGTTTCAAGGAAAGTACTCAGAACTCTTTTTAACAGTAGCCCAAAAATCACTCGCCTAGTCAGGGAGTGATTTTTCTATAAGGATGGAAAAAAGAAGGGAAATTTGATAAGATAGGAATATGGATTTTGAAAAAATTGAACAAGCTTATACGTATTTACTAGAGAATGTCCAAGTCATCCAAAGTGATTTGGCGACCAACTTTTATGACGCCCTGGTGGAGCAAAACAGCATCTATCTGGATGGTGAGACTGAGTTAGAGCAGGTCAAGGAAAACAATCAGGCCCTTAAACGCTTAGCGCTTCGCAAAGAAGAATGGCTCAAAACCTACCAGTTTCTCTTGATGAAGGCTGGGCAGACAGAGCCTCTACAAGCCAATCACCAGTTTACACCAGATGTTATTGCCTTACTTTTGGTGTTTATTGTGGAAGAGTTGTTTAAAGAGGAGGAAATTACTATCCTCGAAATGGGTTCTGGGATGGGAATTTTGGGCGCTACTTTCTTGACCTCGCTTAATAAAAAGGTGGATTATTTGGGAATGGAAGTGGATGATTTGCTGATTGATTTGGCAGCTAGTATGGCAGATGTAATTGGTTTGCAGGCTGGCTTTGTCCAAGGAGATGCCGTTCGTCCACAAATGCTCAAAGAAAGCGATGTGGTCATCAGCGACTTGCCTGTCGGCTATTATCCTGATGATGCCGTTGCGTCGCGCCATCAAGTTGCTTCTAGTCAAGAACATACTTACGCCCATCACTTGCTCATGGAACAAGGACTTAAGTATCTCAAGTCAGACGGATATGCTATTTTTCTAGCTCCGAGTGATTTGTTGACCAGTCCTCAAAGTGACTTGTTGAAAGGTTGGTTGAAAGAGGAGGCAAGTCTGACTGCCATGATTAGTTTGCCTGAAAATCTCTTTGCCAGTGCTAAACAATCCAAGACGATTTTTATCTTACAGAAGAAAAGTGAAACTGCAGTAGATCCTTTTGTTTATCCACTTGCTAGCTTGCAAGATGCAAGTGTTTTAATGAAATTTAAAGAAAATTTTCAAAAATGGACTCAAGGTACTGAAATATAAAATAGATTTTGTTATAATAGATGAAAACGCTTAAAAGAGGAGTCTTGTTATGACAAAAACAATTGCAATCAATGCGGGAAGTTCAAGTTTGAAATGGCAATTATACTTAATGCCAGAAGAAAAAGTATTGGCGAAAGGTTTGATTGAACGGATTGGTTTGAAAGATTCTATTTCAACTGTAAAATTTGACGGCCGTTCTGAACAACAAATTTTGGATATTGAAAATCACACACAAGCTGTTAAAATCTTATTGGATGACTTGATTCGTTTCGATATTATCAAGGCTTATGACGAGATTACAGGTGTTGGACACCGTGTTGTTGCAGGTGGAGAATATTTCAAAGAATCAACAGTCGTTGAGGGAGATGTTTTAGAAAAAGTTGAAGAATTGAGCTTGTTGGCTCCTCTCCACAATCCAGCCAATGCAGCAGGTGTTCGTGCCTTCAAGGAATTGTTGCCAGACATTACCAGTGTAGTTGTTTTTGATACTTCATTCCACACAACTATGCCAGAGAAAGCTTATCGCTACCCTCTACCAACAAAATATTACACAGAAAACAAGGTTCGTAAATATGGTGCCCACGGTACAAGTCACCAGTTTGTAGCAGGAGAAGCTGCAAAACTCTTGGGCCGTCCATTAGAAGACTTGAAATTGATTACTTGCCATATCGGTAATGGAGCTTCTATCACAGCTGTTAAGGGTGGTCAATCTGTTGATACTTCAATGGGATTCACTCCACTTGGTGGTGTGATGATGGGAACACGTACAGGAGATATTGACCCAGCTATCATTCCTTACTTAATGCAATATACAGAGGACTTTAATACTCCTGAGGACATTAGTCACGTCCTTAATCGTGAATCAGGACTAATGGGGGTTTCAGGTAAATCCAGTGATATGCGTGATGTGATTGCTGCTATGAAAGAAGGGGACCACGATGCCACTTTGGCTTATGAAATGTATGTTGATCGTATCCAAAAACATATCGGTCAATACCTTGCAGTCTTAAATGGAGCAGATGCTATTATCTTTACTGCAGGTATCGGTGAAAATGCTGCAAACGTACGTGAAGATGTTATCTCAGGTATCTCTTGGTTTGGCTGTGATGTTGACCCAGAAAAGAATGTCTTCGGTGTGACAGGAGATATCTCAACAGAGGCAGCGAAGATTCGTGTCTTGGTTATTCCAACAGATGAAGAATTGGTCATTGCCCGTGACGTTGAACGCTTGAAAAAATAACTAAAATCAGAAAAAATATTCCGTACAAGGAGTTGGGAAAGAGATTTTTCCAGCTTCTTTTTCTGATGGAAATGTCCAAAACCTTGCTATGATTGGCTTTTTTGAAAAATATGGTATAATAGTAGTAATTTAATAGATGGAGTTGAGTTTTGAAGAAAAACTTTCGTGTAAAAAGAGAGAAAGATTTTAAGGCAATTTTCAAGGAAGGGACAAGTTTTGCCAATCGCAAATTTGTTGTCTACCAACTAGAAAACCAGAAAAACCATTTTCGAGTAGGTCTATCAGTTAGCAAAAAACTTGGGAATGCCGTCACTAGAAATCAAATTAAGCGACGGATTCGACATATTATCCAGAATGCAAAAGGGAGTCTGGAAGAAAATGTTGATTTTGTTGTCATTGCTCGAAAAGGGGTCGAAACCTTGGGATACGCAGAGATGGAGAAAAATCTACTCCACGTATTAAAATTATCAAAGATTTACCAGGAAGGAAATGGGAGTGAAAAAGAAACTACAGTTGACTAGTTTGCTAGGACTGTCCCTATTGATCATGACAGCCTGTGCAACAAATGGGGCAACTAGCGATATTACAGCCGATTCGGCTGATTTTTGGAGTAAATTTGTTTACTTCTTTGCTGAAATCATTCGCTTTTTATCATTTGATATCAGTATCGGAGTGGGGATTATCCTCTTTACGGTCTTGATTCGTACACTGCTTTTGCCAGTCTTTCAAGTGCAAATGGTGGCTTCCAGAAAAATGCAGGAAGCTCAACCACGTATTAAGGCGCTTCGAGAACAATATCCAGGTCGAGATATGGAAAGCAGAACTAAGCTAGAGCAAGAAATGCGTAAAGTCTTTAAAGAAATGGGTGTCAGACAGTCAGATTCTCTTTGGCCGATTTTGATTCAGATGCCGGTTATCTTGGCCTTGTTCCAAGCTCTATCAAGAGTTGACTTTTTAAAGACAGGTCATTTCTTATGGATTAACCTTGGTGGTGTGGATACAACCCTTGTTCTTCCGATTTTAGCAGCTGTATTTACCTTTTTAAGTACTTGGTTGTCCAACAAAGCCTTGTCTGAGCGTAATGGCGCTACGACTGCGATGATGTATGGGATTCCAGTCTTGATCTTTATCTTTGCAGTTTATGCACCAGGTGGAGTCGCCCTATACTGGACAGTGTCCAATGCTTATCAAGTCTTGCAAACCTATTTCTTGAACAATCCATTCAAGATTATCGCAGAGCGCGAGGCGGTAGTTCAGGCACAGAAAGATTTGGAAAATAGAAAAAGAAAAGCCAAGAAAAAGGCTCAGAAAACGAAATAATAAGGAGGAATCTGGTAATGGTAGTATTTACAGGTTCAACTGTTGAAGAAGCAATCCAGAAAGGATTGAAAGAATTAGATATCCCAAGACTGAAGGCTCACATCAAAGTCATTTCTCGTGAAAAAAATGGCTTTCTTGGTTTATTTGGTAAAAAACCAGCTCAAGTTGATATTGAAGCTATTAGTGAAACAACGGTCATTAAAGCTAATCAGCAGGCTGTAAAGGGTGTTCCTAAAGAGATTAACGAACAAAATGAACCAGTCAAAACAGTCAGTCAAGCGACTGTTGATTTAGGGCATGTTGTAGAAGCAATTAAAAAGATTGAAGAAGAAGGCCAAGGGGTTTCTGATGAAGTTAAGGCTGAAATTTTGAAAAATGAAAAACATGCTAACACCATTTTAGAAGAAACTGGGCATATTGAGATTTTAAATGAATTACAGCTTGAAGAAGCTGGTTTCGGGGAAGAAGTAGAAACTCCGATTGTTGAGAGTCAAGCTGAACAAACTGAAAGTCAAGAATTAGAAGATTTGGGCTTAAAGGTTGAACCGAGTTTTGACATTGAACAAGTAGCTACGGAAGTAACGACTTATGTCCAAACAATCATTGATGATATGGACGTTGAGGCGACGATTTCAAATGACTATAACCGTCGTAGCATCAATCTACAAATTGACACCAACGAACCAGGTCGTATTATCGGTTACCATGGCAAAGTCTTGAAGGCCTTGCAACTATTGGCTCAAAATTATCTTTACAACCGCTATTCAAGAACCTTCTACATTACTATTAATGTCAATGATTATGTTGAACATCGTGCAGAAGTCTTGCAGACCTATGCTCAAAAATTGGCGACTCGTGTTTTAGAAGAAGGACGTAGTCATCAAACAGATCCTATGTCAAATAGTGAACGCAAGATTATTCATCGTATTATTTCACGTATGGATGGCGTGACGAGTTACTCTGAAGGTGACGAGCCAAATCGCTATGTCGTTGTAGATACAGAATAAGTAAAATCAGGGTTCTCCTGATTTTTTGCTAGCTAGAGGAGGTTAAACTGATGTTGAATAAGATAAGAGATTATTTAGACTTTGCTGGTTTGCAGTATCGTAATCCGGATAAGTCTGGAGATGAGCGAGAGAAAATGTTGGAATTGCGCTACAAAGGTCAAGAGGCACGAAAGGCTTTTACAGAACTGGCTAAAGCCTTTCAAGCAAGCCATCCAGAATGGCAACTTCAACAGACGAGCCAGTGGATGAACCAAGCGCAGCGCTTGCGACCACACTTCTGGGCTTATCTACAGCGTGAGGGGAAAGTGACAGAACCTATGTTGGCTCTTCGTTTGTATGGAGTACCCTCTGATTTTGGTGCCTCACTAGAAGTTAGTTTTATCGAGCGCAAGAAAGATGAGCAAACTTT
Organism: Streptococcus mitis; assembly: GCA_946190205.1. Classification (GTDB taxonomy): domain Bacteria; phylum Bacillota; class Bacilli; order Lactobacillales; family Streptococcaceae; genus Streptococcus; species Streptococcus mitis_DI. The sequence goes on from CAMHZO010000012.1 coordinate 30,655, forward strand.
AGGCAAGCAGGCCAAGGTTTTAGAGGTTCCAGTGGTAGAAGGGATTTATTATCTATCCTACTCAGATGGGGAAAGTCAACGGTGGGATGCGAACGAAGAAAATCGTCAGGTTTTAGTCGAGAAGGTAGGAAGTCAAGAAATCCGAAAAGTGTTAGTTAAATCAGATGTTTCTATCATAGAAAATCAATCATTAGAAGTGATTTTAGAAAAATTAGAAGATGCTTATGAACGCTTACTTCCCTACTATCAGGCGACTAGAGGATAGCAAATAGAATACTTATTTACGTCGAATTGTTTAATTGCTATTCTATGTATTTTTTCATATAATAGTAAAATAGAATGTGTGATTCACTAATCACCTCAAATAGAAAGGAAATTCTATGTCAAATCTATCTGTTAATGCAATTCGTTTCCTAGGTATTGACGCCATTAATAAAGCCAACTCAGGTCACCCAGGTGTGGTTATGGGAGCAGCTCCGATGGCTTACAGCCTCTTTACAAAACAACTTCGTATCAATCCAGCTCAACCCAACTGGATTAACCGTGACCGCTTTATTCTTTCAGCAGGTCATGGTTCAATGCTTCTTTATGCTCTTCTTCACCTTTCTGGTTTTGAAGATGTTAGTATGGATGAGATCAAGAGCTTCCGTCAATGGGGTTCAAAAACACCAGGTCACCCAGAATTTGGCCATACAGCAGGAATTGATGCTACAACAGGTCCTCTAGGTCAAGGGATTTCAACTGCTACTGGTTTTGCCCAGGCAGAACGTTTCTTGGCAGCCAAATATAACCGCGAAGGCTACAATATCTTTGACCACTATACTTACGTTATCTGTGGAGACGGAGACTTGATGGAAGGTGTCTCAAGTGAGGCGGCTTCATACGCAGGTTTGCAAAAACTAGACAAGTTGGTTGTTCTTTATGATTCAAATGACATCAACTTGGATGGTGAGACAAAGGATTCCTTTACAGAAAGTGTTCGTGACCGTTACAATGCTTATGGTTGGCATACAGCCTTGGTTGAAGATGGAACAGACTTGGAAGCTATCCATGCAGCTATCGAAACAGCTAAAGCTTCAGGCAAACCATCTTTGATTGAAGTGAAGACGGTTATTGGATACGGTTCTCCAAACAAACAGGGAACTAATGCCGTACACGGTGCTCCTCTTGGAGCAGATGAAACTGCAGCAACTCGTCAAGCCCTTGGTTGGGACTACGAACCATTTGAAGTTCCAGAACAAGTTTATGCTGATTTCAAAGAACATGTTGCAGACCGTGGCGCATCAGCTTATGAAGCTTGGACAAAATTAGTTGCTGACTATAAAGAAGCGCATCCAGAATTGGCTGCAGAAGTAGAGGCTATCATCGATGGACGTGATCCAGTTGAAGTGACTCCAGCAGACTTCCCAGCATTAGAAAATGGCTTCTCTCAAGCAACTCGTAACTCGAGTCAGGATGCCTTAAACGTTGTAGCGGCTAAGTTGCCAACTTTCCTAGGTGGATCAGCTGACCTAGCTCACTCAAACATGACTTATATCAAGACTGACGGACTTCAAGACGATGCCAATCGCTTGAACCGTAACATTCAGTTTGGTGTTCGTGAATTTGCCATGGGAACGATCTTGAACGGGATGGCCCTTCACGGTGGACTTCGTGTATACGGTGGAACTTTCTTCGTCTTCTCTGACTATGTGAAGGCAGCTGTCCGCTTGTCAGCTTTGCAAGGACTTCCTGTGACTTATGTCTTTACCCACGATTCAATCGCAGTTGGGGAAGACGGTCCAACTCATGAACCAGTTGAGCATTTAGCAGGTCTTCGTGCCATGCCAAATCTGAATGTTTTCCGTCCAGCAGATGCGCGTGAAACGCAAGCAGCTTGGTACCTTGCAGTGACAAGCGAAAAAACACCAACTGCCCTTGTCTTGACACGTCAAAACTTGACTGTTGAAGAAGGAACAGACTTCGACAAGGTTGCTAAAGGTGCTTATGTTGTCTATGAAAATGCAGCAGACTTTGATACCATCTTGATTGCGACAGGTTCAGAGGTTAATCTTGCTGTCTCAGCTGCCAAAGAATTGGCTAGTCAAGGCGCAAAAGTTCGTGTAGTCAGCATGCCATCTACAGATGTCTTTGATAAACAAGATGCAGCTTACAAGGAAGAAATTCTTCCAAATGCAGTTCGCCGTCGTGTTGCAGTCGAAATGGGTGCAAGTCAAAACTGGTACAAATATGTTGGACTAGATGGTGCTGTTCTCGGTATTGATACCTTTGGAGCCTCTGCCCCAGCACCAAAAGTATTGGCAGAATATGGCTTTACAGTTGAAAATCTTGTAAAAGTCGTTCAAAACTTGAAATAATCCTAAAAATCAGGGCGCAAGCTCTGGTTTTTCTTATTAGAAAAGCAAGGTACAATCTTGTAAAAGTAGCTGAAATTTGATATAGTAGTCCTATGTAAAAGACAAAGGAGAAGAAAATGAATCCAAATTATACATTTTTAATTATGCTTGTAGCGATGTTGGGCTTGATGTTCTTTATGCAACGCTCTCAAAAGAAACAAGCACAAAAACGTATGGAAAGCTTAAATAAACTGCAAAAAGGCTATGAAGTGATTACAATCGGTGGACTTTACGGAACAGTCGATGAAGTAGATACTGAGAAGAGAACGATTGTTCTTGATGTAGATGGAGTTTACTTGACTTTTGAACTAGCTGCTATCAAGACCGTATTACCGCTGAAAGAAACAGCTTCACTAGAAGGCGCAATTGAAAAATAAGACGGGATTACTAACTCCCGTTTTTCTATAAAAGAAAGGAAATGGGATGAAAAAACTAGTCTTTGTCTGTCTGGGGAATATTTGCCGTAGTCCTATGGCTGAGTTTGTTATGAAATCAATGACAGATAATTATGAAATCCAAAGTCGAGCGACTTCTTCTTGGGAACATGGCAATCCGATTCATAAGGGAACTCAAGGGATTTTTCAACAGTATGAGATTCCTTATGATAAAGGCAAGACATCGCTTCAGATTAGTAAGGAAGATTTTGAAGCCTTTGATTATATTATCGGAATGGACGCTTCAAATGTTTCTGACCTACGTCAGATGTGTCCAGTAGACTGTCAAGATAAGATTTACTCATTTGCATCTGAAAGTGTTCCAGATCCTTGGTATACAGGAGATTTTGAGGAAACCTATCAGCGTGTTCAAGAGGGTTGTCAAGCATGGTTAGAACGTTTAGAGAAGGAGAGTGAAGATGGAAAATCTTAAGAATTTTTACGAAAAGTATCGTGTCTATCTGACTCGTCAACGTTTAGAGCTTTTGGCAGTAGTTACGATTGTTTTTTGTGCTGTGCTCGTCTTTTTTCTAAATATTCCCGGAAAAGGTGTTCTAAAGCTTGATAATGGAACCATTGTTTACGATGGCAGTCTTGTACGTGGTAAAATGAATGGACAAGGTACCATTACCTTCCAAAATGGAGACCAGTATACTGGTGGTTTCAACAATGGAGCCTTCAACGGAAAAGGTACCTTTCAATCTAAAGAAGGCTGGACCTACGAAGGTGATTTTGTAAATGGTCAGGCTGAAGGAAAAGGGAAACTAACAACAGAACAAGAAGTTGTTTATGAAGGGACTTTTAAACAAGGCGTTTTTCAACAAAAATAAAGCCTCCTTATCAAAGGAGGTATTGTTAGCATCTAAAAGTAAGCGCTTACTAGAAAATTTATCTCTTTCCAAGTTCCTCTTCCAATCAAGCTTGTGAAATAAAAAAATATTTGAAATTCATTTCACAAACTCTAAAGAAAAAACTTGATAAGTAAAGAAAATGAGAAAAAATTCACAAACAATAAAAAATTCTTTGTGAAATGTTTATGAAACTGTTTACAAAGTTGAAATAATGCGTTATAATAAACTTGTGAAAAAATTAACAAAGGATATCGATCCTTGAAAGCTATGGAGGAAAATATGGCTGATAAAAAAACTGTGACACCAGAGGAAAAGAAACTCGCTGCTGAGAAGCATGTTGATGGATTGGTGCAAAAAGCTCTAGTTGCCCTTGAGGAAATGCGTAAACTCGACCAAGAACAGGTTGACTATATCGTAGCTAAAGCGTCAGTGGCAGCTTTGGATGCCCACGGAGAATTGGCTATACATGCCTATGAAGAAACAGGACGTGGTGTATTTGAAGATAAAGCAACTAAGAACTTGTTTGCTTGTGAACACGTAGTAAACAACATGCGTCACACTAAGACAGTTGGCGTTATCGAAGAAGACGATGTAACAGGTTTGACTCTTATCGCAGAACCAGTTGGTGTTGTCTGTGGTATCACTCCAACAACAAACCCAACATCAACAGCAATCTTTAAATCATTGATTTCATTGAAGACACGTAACCCAATCGTCTTTGCTTTCCATCCATCAGCACAAGAATCATCTGCTCATGCAGCTCGTATCGTTCGCGATGCAGCTATCGCAGCTGGAGCTCCTGAAAACTGCGTACAGTGGATCACTGAACCATCTATGGAAGCAACAAGTGCCCTTATGAACCACGAAGGTGTTGCAACAATCCTTGCAACAGGTGGTAATGCCATGGTTAAAGCTGCATACTCATGTGGTAAACCAGCTCTTGGGGTAGGTGCCGGAAACGTTCCAGCTTATGTTGAAAAATCAGCAAACATCCGTCAAGCAGCACACGATATCGTTATGTCTAAATCATTTGATAATGGTATGGTCTGTGCATCTGAACAAGCGGTTATCATTGATAAAGAAATTTATGATGAATTTGTAGCAGAGTTCAAATCATATCACACTTACTTTGTAAACAAAAAAGAAAAAGCACTTCTTGAAGAATTCTGCTTCGGCGTGAAAGCAAATAGCAAAAACTGTGCTGGTGCAAAATTGAACGCTGACATCGTTGGTAAACCAGCAACCTGGATTGCAGAACAAGCAGGATTTACAGTTCCAGAAGGAACAAACATTCTTGCTGCAGAATGTAAAGAAGTTGGCGAAAATGAGCCATTGACTCGTGAAAAATTATCACCAGTTATCGCAGTTTTGAAATCTGAAAGCCGTGAAGATGGTATTACTAAGGCTCGTCAAATGGTTGAATTTAACGGTCTTGGCCACTCAGCAGCTATCCACACAGCTGATGAAGAATTGACTAAAGAATTTGGTAAAGCTGTTAAAGCTATTCGTGTTATCTGTAACTCACCTTCTACTTTCGGTGGTATCGGGGACGTTTACAATGCCTTCTTGCCATCATTGACACTTGGATGTGGTTCTTACGGACGCAACTCAGTTGGGGATAACGTTAGTGCCATTAACCTCTTGAATATCAAAAAAGTCGGAAGACGGAGAAATAACATGCAATGGATGAAACTTCCTTCAAAAACATACTTTGAACGTGATTCAATTCAATACCTTCAAAAATGTCGTGACGTTGAACGTGTCATGATCGTTACTGACCATGCCATGGTAGAGCTTGGTTTCCTTGATCGTATCATCGAGCAACTTGATCTTCGTCGCAATAAGGTTGTTTACCAAATCTTTGCTGATGTAGAACCAGATCCAGATATCACTACAGTTGAACGTGGTACTGAAATCATGCGTGCCTTCAAACCAGATACAATCATCGCTCTTGGTGGTGGATCTCCAATGGATGCTGCTAAAGTAATGTGGCTCTTCTACGAACAACCAGAAGTGGACTTCCGTGACCTTGTACAAAAATTCATGGATATCCGTAAACGTGCCTTCAAATTCCCATTGCTTGGTAAGAAGACTAAATTCATCGCGATCCCAACTACATCTGGTACAGGATCTGAAGTAACTCCATTTGCCGTTATCTCTGATAAAGCAAACAACCGTAAATACCCAATCGCTGACTACTCATTGACACCAACCGTGGCAATCGTAGACCCTGCCTTAGTATTGACAGTTCCTGGATTTGTTGCTGCGGACACTGGTATGGACGTATTGACCCACGCGACTGAAGCTTACGTATCACAAATGGCTAGCGACTACACTGACGGTCTTGCGCTTCAAGCTATCAAACTTGTATTCGAAAACCTTGAAAGCTCAGTTAAGAATGCAGACTTCCACTCACGTGAGAAAATGCATAACGCTTCAACAATCGCTGGTATGGCCTTTGCCAATGCCTTCCTAGGTATTTCTCACTCAATGGCCCATAAGATTGGTGCGCAATTCCACACAATCCACGGACGTACTAATGCCATCTTGCTTCCATACGTTATCCGTTACAACGGTACTCGCCCAGCTAAGACAGCTACATGGCCTAAGTACAACTACTACCGTGCAGACGAGAAATATCAAGATATCGCTCGTATGCTTGGACTTCCAGCTTCTACACCAGAAGAAGGGGTTGAATCTTTTGCAAAAGCTGTTTACGAACTCGGTGAGCGCGTAGGTATCCAAATGAACTTCAAAGCACAAGGTGTTGACGAAAAAGAATGGAAAGAACATTCACGTGAATTGGCCTTCCTTGCTTATGAAGACCAATGTTCACCTGCAAACCCACGTCTTCCAATGGTTGACCATATGCAAGAAATCATCGAAGATTCTTACTATGGTTACAAAGAAAGACCAGGACGCCGTAAATAATTGTTATCAGCCTAGAGGCAGGAATTTCCTGTCTCTTTTTTGTAATTCTATTTGAAAAATGGTATAATCATCGCATATATTTATTTGAAAATCAAATCTTTTATAATCGTGCGAGGGAGAAATGTAAGAGATGAAAGAGCTAGGGGAAAAGGTGAGGATTCTTAGAGAGGAGAAAGGACTTAGTCGCCCTGTTTTTTGTGGAGATGAGTCTGAATTATCAGTCCGTCAGCTGGTGCGGATAGAAAAAGGAGAATTTCGTCCTACTATAAAAACACTGGAGTATATTGCAGATAGGCTAGAAATTCCCTCCTATGTCTTGATGCCAGACTATAAGGAATTACCCAAGCGTTACCAAGAATTAAAATACTTTCTTTTACATCATCCTGACTATGGAGACAAGGAGTTGCAGGAGCAGAAGGAAGAATATTTCGATGAGATTTTTGAGAATTTTTATGATGATTTGCCACGTGATGAGAAAGTGCTAGTGGATTGCCTTCAAGCAATAGATGCAGTGAGAATGACTAGTAATTCCTTATATGGAAGCAGTGTGATTGAGGACGGTCTTCAAGACTTACTATCCAGAGATGTATATAAAGCCGAGGACTTGTTGAAATTGAGACTGTATTTCAACTGTCAGTTAATGGATGGTTTAAATGTGGGTGAGATAAAAGAATCTGAGCATGAAACCATTCTTTGTTTTCATGACAAACTAAGTTCTCAGGTTGATAAGATAGAGTTCGATTGTTTGAACTTGCTTAGAGATTCCTTGTTAGCTTCTTTAACTTGTATAGAGATTATGGGGTTGCTTCATTATTTTAAGAGGGCAGTCGAGACTTTAAATAAAATAGGGCAAAAAACACGAGATTTTCAAAAACAACCGATTGTCTTGATGGTGGAGTGGAAATATTATATTCAGACTGATTATGATACAGCAAAACAAAAGTATGAAGAAGCAAAAATGATGGCAAGGATGTTTGGCAATGAGCAGTTAATCGTTAGTTTAGATAAGGAATGGGCTGAGGACCTAGAAAAGTATTGTTAAATTGTTTATAGGAGTGACATTTCTGTCATTGAGGGAATGCCGCTTTTTTGTTACAATGAATTTTACTTGATATACATCCAGAAGCAAACTAGGCAATAGAGAGAAAACTCTAAGTAGTAGGCCCATAGGGGAAATCAGTGCTGATGTAGCTTGAAGGATTTTCTATCAGTATGGTGTATGACGATAACAGTTTTAAACAAGGGGGAAAGAATGTCCATTTTATCCATTAAAAATATTTCAAAGTTTTACACTTTGGACGGTAAACATCAAGAACAGGCTTTAAAGAATATAAACCTGCAAATCGCAAGAGGTAAAATTACAGCGATTTACGGGCCGTCAGGCTGTGGCAAAACTAGCTTGCTAAACATCATCAGTGGTCTAGATAGACAATATGAAGGAGTTTTAGAATTTAAAGGGGAATCTCTCCGTGACTTATCAGAGATTGAACTAACTCAATTTCGTAAAAACAAGATTGGATTTGTGTTTCAAAACTTCAACCTCATTCCTCATCAATCTGTCTTGGACAATGTCAAGCTACCTCTCTATGTCAAAGATTTATCTGACAGGGAGATGACAATGATTGCAAAGGAGCAATTAAGTAGCTTAGGAATGGAGCCTTTTATGGCTAAAAATGTTAAACAGCTTTCTGGCGGGCAAAAGCAACGTGTAGCAATCGCGCGTGCCTTGGTAAATCAGCCTGATATGATTGTAGCAGATGAGCCAACGGGGTCACTGGATTCTCAATCTCAAGAAATGGTATTGGAAGTATTTAAAAATTTAGCCCAGACAGGGAAAACAGTATTGATTGTAACCCATAATCCAGAGGTTGCTGCATATGCAGATGTGATTATCAAAATGAAGGATGGTGAAGTCGTTGAAGAAGTCAAAAAATAAAGGATTATCATTGAAAAACAAATTCAAACTTTCTTTAAATAACTTTCTGGAAAGAAAGTGGCGTAACTTATTGATTGCGCTAGCAACCTCAATCGGTTTTGTAGGAGTCTTAATTTCTTTCGGCTTGGGAAATGCTTTGATTTCGATGATTGATGAAAATACGAATGGAGGTCAAATTCCTTCTCAAGTTCAGATTGCTTTAAACACAGAAAATGCTGGACGAGGCTTTTTGAACCAAGATGATAAGAACTATATCACGGATACAGTTGGCAAAGAAGCTATTAAATATTTGGAGAGTCCTTTTGGGATGACCATGTCAAATATTACTATAGATGGGCAAGAAATGGATCTGAGTCAAACGATGCCTTCTTATGCTCAAGTAGTGAGTCTCTATGAGGATACAAGTATTTCTGTTAGTAGTAATGAGGCGGACAAAGTATTAGCCGGTTCCCTCTATACTGATGCAAATGAACAGGGCTTGACGATTCCAAGCAGTTTACTAAAAAGTTGGAATGAACAGACAGGAAAAAATCTGACGGCTAGTGATATTATTGGTAAATCAGTCTCAGCCAGCATTGTAGAAAATGCTGCTGAAGCTAGCAAGATTGCTCAATTTCAAACGAAGATTGTGCGTGTAATCAATGATGAAGATGACATGGAGGATAGCAACAGTTTCATGCCGTCTAATCAAATGGAAACAATTTTGAAAGAAGCTGGATTTACAAAAGCTGTATCTTATTTTATCTTGGAACTTAAAGATCCATCACAGACAAAAGTGGTAACAGAAGAATTGCAGAAAAATAAGAAGTATACTGTTCTTTCTCAACAGAAGGTTCTTGATATTGTGATTACTTTTATTCGTGTTATTCAGGGATTGTTGATTGTGCTTTCATCACAAGCTATTGTGGTAGCAGCGGTCATGATTGGCATCATCATTTACATTAATATCATGCAACGTTCTAAGGAAATAGGTGTCATGAAGGCAGTTGGTTATCAAAATCGCGATGTCAAAGGAATTTTTATTTACGAGGCTATTTGGATTGTAGGAATCGCCTTGCTGCTGGCATTTTTGGTTGCACAAGGGGTGGGAAGTTTGGCGAATGCGGTTGTAAATCACTTTTACCCATCCATCACGAAGGTTTTTGAATTAAATCTTCTATCTATTTTAGGAACTCTAGCTTTTGCTCTATTACTTGGTTATGTCTCAGCCTACTTCCCAGCACGTAAAATTAGTAAAATGGATCCTGTAGAATCGCTACGATATGAATAGTAAGGAAGTTCTTGATTTATAGCCTGAAAAAGAAACTAACATAGAAAAACAATGCCCGTACTTGCAATTAAACTTAAATAGTTATATAATAGGTTTGTTGAAAGGTGATTTGTAGTGATTCAAGTTACTCTTTTCACAATAAAAATTTCATGATTTTCATAAGGAGGAAATCACTAATGGTAGTTAAAGTTGGTATTAACGGTTTCGGACGTATCGGTCGTCTTGCTTTCCGTCGTATCCAAAACGTAGAAGGTGTTGAAGTTACTCGTATCAACGACCTTACAGATCCAGTTATGCTTGCACACTTGTTGAAATACGACACAACTCAAGGTCGTTTCGACGGTACTGTTGAAGTTAAAGAAGGTGGATTTGAAGTTAACGGTAAATTCATCAAAGTTTCTGCTGAGCGTGATCCAGAACAAATCGACTGGGCTAACGACGGTGTAGAAATCGTTCTTGAAGCTACTGGTTTCTTTGCTAAGAAAGCAGCTGCTGAAAAACACTTGCACGCTGGTGGAGCTAAAAAAGTTGTTATCACTGCTCCTGGTGGAAACGACGTTAAAACAGTTGTATTCAACACTAACCACGACGTTCTTGACGGTACTGAAACAGTTATCTCAGGTGCTTCATGTACTACAAACTGCTTGGCTCCAATGGCTAAAGCTCTTCAAGACAACTTTGGTGTTGTTGAAGGATTGATGACTACTATCCACGCTTACACTGGTGACCAAATGATTCTTGACGGACCACACCGTGGTGGTGACCTTCGCCGTGCTCGCGCTGGTGCTGTAAACATCGTTCCTAACTCAACTGGTGCTGCAAAAGCTATCGGTCTTGTAATCCCAGAATTGAACGGTAAATTGGACGGAGCTGCTCAACGTGTTCCTGTTCCAGCAGGTTCTGTAACTGAGTTGGTAGCAGTTCTTGAAAAGAACGTTACTGTTGACGAAGTGAACGCAGCTATGAAAGCAGCTTCAAACGAATCATACGGATACACTGAAGATCCAATCGTATCTTCAGATATCCTAGGTATGTCTTACGGTTCATTGTTTGACGCAACTCAAACTAAAGTTCTTGACGTTGACGGTAAACAATTGGTTAAAGTTGTATCATGGTACGACAACGAAATGTCATACACTGCACAACTTGTTCGTACTCTTGAATACTTCGCAAAAATTGCTAAATAATTCTTGAGTCGATAAAAAGCAAGGCCTCTTGGTCTTGCTTTTCTTATTTATATAGAAGAATGGATGACACGACAATCATCCATTCTTTTTTAATTCTTTTTCAAAGGTATCTGAAAGGGTAGTGAAGCTTAATTTCTCTAGAGTAAGCGGATGGGTAAAGGACAGACGAAAGGCGTGGAGCATAAGCCGACTCGTCCTTGATTTGCTATTATAGAGAGGGTCACCCAGGATCGGGAAGTTATGATGCGAAAGGTGCACACGAATTTGATGTGTTCGCCCTGTCTTTAGTTTGCAACGAACCAAGGAAGTTTTGTTTGGGAATTGCTTTAATCTGCTTACATGTGTTTCAGCATATTGTCCATTTTTTGTATCAACTATTCGCTTTCTGCGATCATGGCGATCACGTCCAATTTTGTCTTTGAAAACAAGTTCTTTGCTGTTGATATGTCCGTCGACCTGTGCCCAATATTCCCTAGAAATCTCTTTTTTCTCCAGTAAGCGATTGAGAATAGGCAGGATAAAAGGATTTTTGGCAAAGAGAACCAAACCACTGGTTTCCATGTCCAGACGATGAACGACATAGCAGGTTTGGCCAACATAGGCACTGACATGGTTAAGAAGGGCGATTTCGTTTGGCTGATTACCATGCGTTTTCATCCCCTCTGGTTTGTTGACAATAATCAAGTGTTGATCTTGATAAACCTCTTGAACGAGGTTAGGATTGCCCCAAGGGATTTCTTTTTCGGGATAATCTTCCTTGTCAAACGTTAACTGGCAAATATCTCCAGGATTTACCATCTCGTTCCAGCGAACTTCTCGCTGATTAATTAAAATATGTTTCTTGATTCTCAAAAAATGCCGGATTTTTCTAGGAATGAGGAGTTGTTCCTCAAGTAATTGCTTTACCGTCATTTGAGGTAGAGAGTCTGGTAATGTAAATGTGAATTGCATACAGATATTGTAACAAAAAAAGCCCTATTTTGATAGGAAATAGCTAAATTCTTGTCTTCCTATGATGAAGATGATAAAATAAACGCATGAAATTAGATAAATTATTCGAGAAATTTCTTTCTCTTTTTAAAAAAGAAACAAGTGAATCAGAGGATTCTGGGTCTACTAGCTTGCGTCGTTCTCGCAGTGATAGAAAAAAATTAGCCCAAGTGGGTCCAATTCGAAAATTCTGGCGTCGCTATCATCTAACAAAGATTGTCCTTATACTAGGTTTGAGTGCAGGCTTGCTAGTTGGAACCTATTTGTTTGCTGTAGCCAAGTCAACCAATGTCAATGATTTGCAAAATGCCTTGAAAACTCGAACTCTTATTTTTGACCGTGAAGAAAAGGAGGCTGGTGCCTTGTCTGGTCAAAAAGGAACCTATGTTGAACTGACTGATATCAGTAAAAATTTGCAGAATGCCGTTATTGCGACAGAAGACCGTTCTTTCTATAAAAATGACGGGATTAACTATGGTCGTTTCTTCTTGGCTATTGTAACAGCTGGCCGTTCAGGTGGTGGATCTACTATTACCCAACAGCTAGCTAAAAACGCTTATTTGTCACAGGATCAAACTGTTGAGAGAAAAGCGAAAGAATTTTTCCTTGCCTTAGAATTAACAAAAAAATATAGTAAGGATCAAATTCTAACCATGTACCTTAACAACGCCTATTTTGGAAATGGTGTGTGGGGTGTAGAAGATGCGAGTAAGAAATACTTTGGAGTTTCTGCTTCAGAAGTGAGTTTGGATCAAGCTGCGACTCTGGCAGGGATGCTCAAAGGACCGGAACTGTATAACCCCTTGAAATCTGTAGAAGATTCTACCAATCGTCGTGATACTGTCTTGCAAAATATGCTTGCAGCGGGTTACATTGATAAAAACCAAGAAACCGAAGCTGCAGAAGTTGATATGACTTCGCAATTGCACGATAAGTATGAAGGGAAAATTTCAGATTACCGCTACCCTTCTTATTTTGACGCGGTTGTTAATGAAGCTGTTTCCAAGTATAATCTAACAGAGGAAGAAATTGTCAATAATGGCTACCGCATTTATACAGAGCTGGACCAAAACTATCAAGCAAATATGCAGGTTGTCTATGAAAATACAGCGCTATTTCCGAGGGCAGAGGATGGAACATTTGCTCAATCAGGAAGTGTAGCTCTCGAACCGAAAACAGGTGGAGTTCGTGGAGTTGTCGGTCAGGTTGCTAGCAATGATAAAACTGGATTCCGGAATTTCAACTATGCAACTCAATCAAAACGTAGCCCTGGTTCTACAATTAAGCCTTTAGTTGTTTATACGCCTGCAGTTGAAGCTGGCTGGGCTTTGAATAAGCAGTTGGATAACCATACCATGCAGTATGACAGCTATAAGGTTGATAACTATGCAGGTATCAAAACGAGTCGAGAAGTTCCTATGTATCAAGCCTTGGCAGAGTCGCTTAATCTACCTGCTGTTGCCACTGTTAATGATTTGGGCGTCGACAAGGCTTTTGAGGCAGGCGAAAAATTCGGACTCAACATGGAAAAGGTCGACCGTGTTCTTGGTGTCGCCTTGGGAAGTGGTGTCGAAACCAATCCTCTGCAAATGGCTCAAGCATATGCTGCCTTTGCAAATGAAGGTTTAATGCCGGAAGCTCATTTTATTAGTAGAATTGAAAATGCTAGTGGTCAGGTCATTGCGAGCCATAAAAATTCACAAAAACGGGTGATTGATAAGTCTGTGGCTGACAAGATGACCAGTATGATGCTGGGGACATTCACCAACGGTACCGGTATTAGTTCATCTCCTGCAGATTATGTAATGGCAGGAAAAACTGGTACAACTGAAGCTGTTTTTAATCCGGAATACACAAGTGACCAATGGGTGATTGGTTATACTCCGGATGTGGTGATTAGTCACTGGCTTGGTTTCCCTACCACTGATGAAAATCATTATCTAGCAGGATCTACTTCAAACGGTGCAGCCCATGTCTTTAGAAATATTGCAAATACCATTTTACCTTATACGCCAGGAAGTACCTTTACGGTTGAGAATGCTTATAAGCAAAATGGAATTGCACCAGCCAATACAAGAAATCAAGTACAGAGTAATGAAGAAAATCAGGCAGATAATAGCCTTTCTGATATTAGAAGTCGTGCACAAAATCTGGTAGATGAGGCTAGCCGTGCTATCTCGGATGCTAAAATTAAGGAAAAGGCTCAAACGATATGGGATTCGGTAGTCAATCTATTTCGTTAAGATGCTTGTCAAAGCCTAGCTTTCTTGTTATAATAGATAAGATGGAGGCGTTATGGCACTAAAAAAAGCAAGCCTAGCTTGTGCAGTTTGTGGTTCGAGAAACTATTCAATCAAGATCAGCGGAAACCCCAAGCCAACACGACTAGAAGTAAATAAATTTTGTAAACATTGTGGTAAGTACACTACACACAGAGAAACGAGATAGGAGAGAGCGATGCGTTTTATTGGAGATATTTTTAGACTTCTTAAAGACACAACATGGCCAACTCGCAAGGAAAGCTGGAGAGATTTTCGTTCTATCATGGAATACACTGCTTTCTTTGTTGTGATTATTTATATTTTTGACAAGTTGATTGTTTCAGGTTTGATTCGATTTATTAACATTTTTTAGAAGATCTGTGGAGTTATTCACGCTAAAAATCTTCTGTTATGAAAGGAAGTATCATGGATAGTTTTGATAAAGGGTGGTTTGTCTTACAAACTTATTCTGGTTATGAAAATAAGGTAAAAGAAAATCTATTACAACGTGCACAAACCTACAATATGTTGGATAATATTTTACGTGTTGAAATTCCAACACAAACAGTGCAAGTTGAAAAAAATGGAAAGAGAAAAGAAGTAGAAGAGAATCGCTTTCCAGGTTATGTTCTTGTGGAAATGGTGATGACAGATGAAGCTTGGTTTGTTGTTCGAAACACACCAAACGTTACAGGATTCGTCGGATCTCACGGAAATAGATCAAAACCAACTCCATTATTGGAACAAGAAATCCGTGATATCTTGGTTTCTATGGGACAAACTGTACAAGAGTTTGATATCGATGTTGAAGTTGGTCAAACTGTACGTATCATTGATGGTGCTTTTGCAGACTATACTGGTAAGATTACAGAGATTGATAACAATAAAGTGAAGATGATTATCTCTATGTTTGGTAATGACACAGTTGCAGAAGTAAACCTAAACCAAATTGCAGAATTATAACCCAAAGAGAGGCTTGCCCTCTCTTTTTTGTGCAGTTTAGACGGTGTAGGGAACAGAATGGAGGAAATGGGACAAAAGTGTTTCTGAATCTGTTAGACTGTATCTAGAAAGGGGAACGTTATGTTTAAAGAATTGTATAAAGAAGTCCAGGGAATTGTATATAAGAGTAGAAATGAATATTACTTGCATTTATGGGAACTATCGGATTGGGACCAAGAGGGTATGCTCTGCTTACATGAATTGATTAGTAGAGAAGAAGAGCTAGTAGAAGATATTCCTCGTTTACGTAAATACTTCAAAACTAAATTCCGAAATAGAATTCTAGACTATATCCGTAAACAAGAAAGCCAGAAGCGTAGATATGATAAAGAACCCTATGAAGAAGTAGGTGAGATTAGTCATCGTATCAGTGAGGGAGGTCTGTGGCTAGATGAGTATTATCTCTTTCATGAGACACTAAGAGATTATAGAAACAAACAAAGTAAAGACAAACAAGAAGAGTTAGAACGCGTCTTAAGACATGAACGCTTCCGAGGGCGTCAAAGAGTATTGAGAGACTTACGTATTGTGTTTAAGGAGTTTGATATCCGTACTCATTAGGGAGTCATACAAAAAAACATAAAAAGTTTAAAAAAGTTGTTGACAAGTTAGAAAAAGTCTGTATAATAGTAAGAGTTGAAAATAACAGCTCAGGTCCGTTGGTCAAGGGGTTAAGACACCGCCTTTT
>CAMHZO010000013.1:0-38247 GCA_946190205.1 Streptococcus mitis
CTATGGCGAATTTCCTAATCGCCTTGTTAATTCGTCGGTAAAAAGATATCGTTTTTACCTCCTCATGTCACAATTCGGTTAAGGCTAGGGACTGTGAAATAGTCTCCTCTCGTTACGGAAATCGCTATGGCGAATTTCCTAATCGCCTTGTTAATTCGTCGGTAAAAAGATATCGTTTTTACCTCCTCATGTCACAATTCGATTAAGGCTAGGGACTGTAAAATAGTCTCCTATCGTTACGGAAATCGCTATGGCGAATTTCCTAATCGCCTTGTTAAGTCGTCGGTAAAAAGATATTGTTTTTACCCCCTCATGTCACAATTCGGTGACTTGGTACAAGAAGTGAGATGGAGAAGGATGGCTCACTGACTCCTCTCCTCTCACTTTTACTTTATTTAAATCAAGAAATAGGTGAAAAAAATGACAAAAACATTGCCAAAAGACTTTATTTTCGGTGGCGCAACAGCTGCCTATCAAGCAGAAGGTGCTACACATACTGATGGTAAAGGACCAGTAGCGTGGGATAAATATCTTGAAGATAACTACTGGTACACTGCGGAGCCAGCTAGTGATTTTTACAATCGATATCCAGTTGACCTCAAGCTAGCAGAAGAGTATGGTGTCAATGGTATTCGAATTTCTATTGCTTGGTCACGTATTTTCCCAACTGGTTACGGTCAAGTAAATGCTAAAGGTGTTGAGTTTTATCATAATTTATTTGCAGAGTGTCACAAACGTCACGTTGAGCCTTTTGTAACTCTTCATCACTTTGACACGCCAGAAGCTCTCCACTCAAATGGAGACTTCTTAAATCGTGAAAATATCGAACACTTTGTAGACTATGCTGCCTTCTGTTTTGAAGAATTTTCAGAAGTAAACTATTGGACAACCTTTAATGAAATTGGACCAATCGGTGATGGTCAATACTTGGTTGGTAAATTCCCTCCAGGTATTCAGTACGACCTTGCCAAAGTCTTCCAATCGCACCACAATATGATGGTGTCTCATGCACGCGCGGTAAAATTGTATAAAGAGAAAGGCTATAAAGGTGAAATTGGTGTGGTTCATGCTCTGCCAACTAAGTACCCACTTGATCCTGAAAATCCTGCAGATGTTATTGCGGCAGAATTGGAGGACATTATCCATAACAAATTTATCTTGGATGCAACTTATCTGGGGCACTACTCTGAAAAGACTCTGGCAGGGGTAGAGGCTATCTTGGCTGCCAATGGTGGTAGCTTAGATCTTCGTGAAGAAGATTTCGAAGTATTAGAAGCCGCAAAAGACTTGAATGACTTCCTAGGAATTAACTACTATATGAGCGACTGGATGGAAGCCTTTGATGGAGAAACTGAAATCATCCATAATGGTAAAGGTGAAAAAGGAAGCTCTAAATACCAAATCAAAGGTGTTGGTCGTCGTGTAGCTCCTGATTATGTACCACGTACGGACTGGGATTGGATTATCTACCCTCAAGGTTTGTATGACCAAATCATGCGCGTGAAGAAAGATTATCCGAACTACAAGAAGATTTACATCACTGAAAATGGTCTTGGATATAAAGATGAGTTCGTTGATAACACTGTTTACGATGATGGTCGTATTGATTATGTGAAACAACACTTGGAAGTATTATCCGATGCTATTGCAGATGGCGCTAATGTAAAAGGTTACTTCATTTGGTCATTAATGGATGTCTTCTCTTGGTCAAACGGTTATGAAAAACGTTACGGTCTCTTCTATGTAGACTTTGAAACTCAAGAACGTTATCCTAAGAAATCAGCTCACTGGTACAAGAAAGTAGCGGAAACTCAAGTGATTGAGTAGTAGAATGAGTAATTAGATATAGAATTCTAGTGAGGCAAAAGATGTTCAAAGAATTTATCCAATCTATTTATGAAAAAGTTTATATTATAAATTTCGAAAAATGTTCTCAAATACCGTGTTTGACTAATGAGGAGCTGAAAAAACTTGGGAAATGGTATGTCTCTACCGGTAAAGAATGGATTTGTCATTCAGACTATGAGTTGGAAGAATTTAAAAATATCTTTTTAAATTTTATCAGTCCTGAAGAACGGGATAATATCTCCTTTGATTCAGATTTTATGCCGTTTCAACAATCATAAAGAATCTAGGAAACTCTTTGTAAAAATCTTCATCAAAAAATGCGTCATATCAAGATTCTTATTTTCTTGATATGACGCATTTTATATTTTTATGGTCTAGAAAGAATAATTTTTGTTTGTTTTGAAAGTTGTTCAAACGTTTCTTTGCTCAGTTTAGAGTCTGAAACGATGGTATCAATATCAGAGATATTGTAGAAGGTATAAAAATCAAATTTATTGAACTTACTATTGTCAGCTAGCAAGTATTTTTTATTGGAATTATTGAGGGCGATGCGTTGTGATTCACCTTCCTCTTCACTAAAGGTCGCAATCGCATTGTCCTGAATACCATTACAGCTAACGAAGGCTTTAGAAAATTGGAGATTGCCCAAGTTTTGTAAGGTTAGTGTTCCGACAAAGGCTCCAGTGATAGAGCGATAGTTTCCACCGATTAAAATCAAATCTGTTAGTTTTCGTTCGTTTAGGATGAGAAATACTGGTAAACTGTTTGTTACAACACGAATATTATCAATTGGAAGTTCACGGGCAAAAGATTCCAAGGTTGTCCCTGGACCAATAAAAATGGTTTCACCCTCATCAATTAAATGGCCTGCAAAACGGCTGATTTCTTGTTTTTCTGCAATCTGTAAGCTTTGTTTTTCAATATTGGAACGTTCATTGTTTAAAATAGAACCTGTGCGAATTTTCTCAGCTCCCCCGTGCACCCGAACAAGTAAATCCTTGTCTGCTAACTCTTGCAAGTAGCGTCTAGCAGTCATATCTGATACATCCAAGCGAGTCATGATTTCTTTTACAGTAATAGTTCCCTTTGTATTTACCGTTTCTAGAATATTATCTAGTTTTTCTTGCTTTAACATCGTTATCACCTCTATTTCTATTACTATTTTATCATAAAGTATCCAATCAATCAATTTAAAAAACAAAATAAAACAAAAACAAAAATATCATGGTTGTTTTAAACAAACCATGATATTTGTTATCAGTTCTGGGATAATTGAATTAGTCCAAACCGTAGTTGTAGTCATCGTCTTGCATAGCTTCAACTTCGCCAAGAAGGTAACCATTTCCGACTTGAGAGAAGAAGTCGTGGTTAGATGTTCCTGTTGAAATACCGTTCATAACGATTGGGTTGACATCATCAGCTGAATCTGGGAAGAGTGGATCTTGACCCAGGTTCATGAGTGCCTTGTTGGCATTGTAGCGAAGGAAGGTTTTGACTTCTTCCGTCCAACCAACACCATCATAGAGACTTTCTGTATAACCTTCTTCGTTTTCATAAAGAGTGTAGAGCAGGTCATACATCCATTCTTTTAGTTTTTCTTGCTCTTCTTCAGGTAATTCATTGAAACCAAGTTGGAATTTATATCCGATGTAGGTTCCGTGAACAGATTCATCACGAATAATCAATTTAATGATTTCCGCAACGTTGGCTAGCTTGTTGTTACCGAGATAGTAGAGGGGAGTGAAGAAACCAGAGTAGAAGAGGAAAGTTTCGAGGAAGACACTGGCAACTTTCTTTTCAAGTGGGCTACCGTTTAGGTAGATTTCGTTGACAATCTCAGCCTTCTTTTGTAGGTAAGGATTGGTATTGGTCCATTCGAAAATTTCTTCAATCTCAGCCTTAGTATTCAAGGTAGAAAAGATTGATGAGTAAGATTTTGCGTGGACAGATTCCATAAATTGGATGTTATTGAAAACAGCTTCCTCATGTGGTGTACGGATGTCTGCGCGAAGGGCTTGAACCCCAGTTTCAGATTGCATAGTGTCGAGAAGGGTTAAACCACCAAAGACTTTTCCAACCAAGTCTTTTTCTACATTTGATAGCTTTCTCCAGTCATCCAAGTCATTTGACAAAGGAATACGTGTATCAAGCCAGAATTGCTCCGTCAGTTTTTCCCAAGTTGATTTGTCGATGACATCTTCGATGGCATTCCAGTTAATGGCTTTGTAGTAAGTTTCCATTTTGAAATCTCTTTCTGTGTTTAGTATTGCGAACTCACAATTACTTCTATTTTATCATAATTCTAGAGGAGTATCGCACAAAAAGTCGGAAGCCCGACTTTTTGTTATTTCATAGTATAGATGCTTATTCTAGTTTAGCAGGGTGAATGAATCACTTATCTGAGAAAAAGTAGTTTTCTCAAGGAAAGATTAAATCACACAGCTTTCACATTGGTTGGCACCGACTTCTCCACCATCATCTGTAAAGGTACGGACGTAGTAGATAGACTTGATACCCTTGTTAAAGGCATAGTTACGAAGGATTGACAAGTCACGTGTCGTTTGTTTGTTTTCTTTCTTCCATTCGTAAAGACCTTTTGGAATGTCACTACGCATGAAGAGGGTGAGTGATAGTCCTTGGTCCACGTGCTCAGTTGCAGCAGCATAGACATCAATCACCTTACGCATATCCATGTCGTAGGCAGAAGTGTAGTAAGGAATGGTTTCTGTTGACAAGCCAGCAGCAGGATAGTAGATTTTACCGATTTTCTTTTCTTGACGTTCTTCGATACGTTGCGTAATCGGGTGGATAGAAGCAGAAACGTCGTTGATGTAACTGATAGAACCATTTGGCGCTACAGCAAGGCGGTTTTGGTGGTAAAGACCATCTGCTTGAACCTTGTCGCGAAGTTCAGCCCAGTCAGCAGCACTTGGGATAAAGACATCTTTGAAGAGTTCTTTAACACGGTCTGATTTTGGAACAAACTCGCCAGTCACATATTTGTCAAAGTAGCTTCCGTTAGCATAGTCTGATTTTTCAAAGTTGTGGAAGGTGATACCACGTTCACGCGCGATATTGTTTGATTCTACCAAGGTCCAGTAGTTCATGAGCATGAAGTAGATGCTTGTAAATTCAACAGACTCAGGCGATCCATATTCAATCAATTGTTGGGCAAGGTAGCTGTGAAGTCCCATGGCACCAAGACCAAAGGTGTGGGCTTGGCTATTTCCATGGTCAATCGTTGGTACAGCTACGATGTGCGAACTATCTGTAACGAAAGTAAGGGCACGAACCATAGCACGGATAGAACGACCAAAGTCAGGGGAAGTCATCATGTTTACTACGTTGGTTGAACCAAGGTTACATGAAACATCCGTTCCCATTTGAAGGAATTCTTGAGCATCGTTGATCAAGCTTGGTTCTTGGACTTGAAGAATCTCAGAACACAAGTTACTCATAATAATCTTACCATCAACTGGGTTTGCACGGTTAGCCGTATCAATGTTGACTACATAAGGGTAGCCAGACTCTTGTTGCAATTTAGAGATTTCAGTTTCCAAATCACGCGCCTTGATTTTTGTCTTGCGGATATTTGGATTTGCGACTAGTTCATCGTATTTCTCAGTGATGTCGATGTAGTTGAATGGTACACCGTATTCAAGCTCTACAGAATAAGGGCTGAAGAGGTACATTTCTTCATTTTTACGTGCTAATTCGTAGAATTTATCGGGCACTACAACACCAAGTGAAAGTGTCTTAACACGAACTTTTTCATCGGCGTTTTCCTTCTTAGTTGAAAGGAAGGCGATAATATCTGGGTGGAAGACGTTGAGGTAGACAACACCAGCACCTTGACGTTGACCCAATTGGTTTGAGTAAGAGAAGCTGTCTTCGAAAAGCTTCATAACAGGAACGACGCCAGAAGCAGCTCCTTCATAGCCTTTGATAGGTGCACCAGCTTCACGAAGGTTGCTGAGAGTAATTCCCACACCACCACCAATACGTGAAAGTTGAAGAGCTGAGTTGATAGAACGTCCGATAGAGTTCATATCATCCGTTACTTGGATTAGGAAGCAAGATACTAACTCCCCACGGCGAGCACGTCCAGCATTCAAGAAGGAAGGAGTAGCAGGTTGGTAGCGTTGGTGGATGATTTCATTGGCAATATCGATTGCAACAGCTTCATTGCCATCAGCGAAATAAAGGGCGTTAAAGAAGACACGGTCTTCCATGCTTTCAAGATAATATTCACCGTCATTAGTCTTTAAGGCGTATTGATTGTAAAACTTATAAGCTGCCATGAAAGACTTGAATTGGAAGTTTTGGTCTTTGATAAATTGAGCCAATTCTTCCAAAAATTCTGGACGGTATTTCTTGATAAAGGCTGTTTCGATGTAGTTGTGTTCAATGAGGTAGTTGATTTTATCCTTGATTGAATCAAAAACCATAGTATTTGGAACTACATTTTCTTTAAAGAAAGCATCCAGGGCTTCCTTATCTTTATGAAGCATGATTTGTCCATTGACAGGACGGTTGATTTCGTTATTGAGACGGAAGTAAGTTACGTCTTCAAGATGTTTTAATCCCATAAAATTTCCCTTATCTAATTACAAAAGAAAGGCTTCTAAGTTAGCCCTAGAAGCAATTTCTTCTGGATGATGTACTAAGATTATGCTAATTGTTTCAGTTTTCCTGGTTGGAAACCTGAAAAGACTTCTGTTGGTGTTTGGATAACAGGAGCTGCGCTGAAACCGAGCTCTTTAACTTGATCGATGTACTCAGGTTGCTCATCAAGATTGATTTCACGATAAGCGACATTATTACTGTCCAAGAAACGTTTGGTCATTTTACATTGGACACAGTTGTTTTTAGAATAAACGGTTACCATTGTGTAACTCCTCTTTCAAAATAGATTACTTTCTTAGTATATCAGAAAATAAATTTTTGTCAATGATTTGAAACTAAATATAGTGGTATATTTTTCTACTCAAGGTCGCAAAACACAACATGTAGTGTTTGTTTTGTAAAATAGTGATGATTATCCTAGAAGTAGTTTTTTGGAAAACTATATCCTGTGTTTTGTTATCTAGAATAGAAGATTTTCAGCAAGTTATCTGAAAGGAAATCGAATAAATCCCATAAAATGCTTGAAAAAAATCCTAGAAGATGGTATAATACCAAATTGTAAGGGTTATCACATATAACTCAAAAAAGAAAGAACAAAAGGAGAGTCAAACTATGGCTTCTAAAGATTTCCACGTAGTGGCAGAAACAGGTATTCACGCACGTCCAGCAACATTGTTGGTACAAACTGCAAGCAAATTTGCTTCAGATATCACTCTTGAGTACAAAGGTAAATCAGTTAACCTTAAATCAATCATGGGTGTTATGAGTCTTGGTGTTGGCCAAGGTGCTGATGTAACTATCTCAGCTGAAGGTGCAGATGCAGATGACGCTATCGCTGCAATCTCAGAAACAATGGAAAAAGAAGGATTGGCATAAGGAAAATGACAGAAATGCTTAAAGGAATCGCAGCATCTGATGGTGTTGCAGTTGCAAAAGCATATCTACTCGTTCAACCGGATTTGTCATTCGAGACTGTTTCAGTCGAAGATACAAACGCAGAAGAGGCTCGTTTGGATGTAGCTCTTGAAGCTTCTCAAAACGAGCTTTCTCTTATCCGTGAGAAAGCTGTAGGTACGCTTGGTGAAGAAGCAGCTCAAGTTTTTGACGCTCATTTGATGGTTCTTGCTGACCCAGAATTGATTGGTCAGATTAAAGAAACAATCCGTGCTAAGAAAGTCAATGCTGAAGCAGGTCTTAAAGAAGTGACTGACATGTTCATCACTATCTTTGAAGGCATGGAAGACAACCCATATATGCAAGAACGTGCAGCGGATATCCGCGACGTGACAAAACGTGTATTGGCAAATCTTCTTGGTAAGAAATTGCCAAACCCAGCTTCTATCAATGAAGAAGTAATCGTCATTGCGCATGACTTGACACCATCTGATACAGCTCAATTGGACAAAAACTTTGTAAAAGCTTTTGTAACAAACATCGGTGGACGTACAAGCCACTCAGCTATCATGGCACGTACACTTGAAATTGCAGCTGTATTGGGAACAAATAACATCACTGAAGTAGTGAAAGACGGTGATATCCTTGCCGTTAACGGAATTACTGGTGAAGTCATTATCAACCCAACAGATGAACAAGCGGCAGAATTTAAAGCAGCTGGTGAAGCTTATGCTAAACAAAAAGCTGAATGGGCCCTTTTGAAAGATGCTCAAACAGTGACTGCTGACGGTAAACACTTCGAGTTGGTTGCTAACATCGGTACTCCAAAAGACGTTGAAGGTGTTAACAACAACGGTGCAGAAGCTGTTGGACTTTACCGTACAGAGTTCTTGTATATGGATTCTCAAGACTTCCCAACAGAAGATGAGCAGTATGAAGCATACAAGGCTGTTCTTGAGGGAATGAATGGTAAACCAGTGGTTGTTCGTACAATGGATATCGGTGGAGATAAGGAACTTCCTTACTTCGATATGCCACATGAAATGAACCCATTCCTTGGATTCCGTGCCCTTCGTATCTCTATTTCTGAAACTGGAGATGCAATGTTCCGTACACAAATCCGTGCCCTTCTTCGTGCTTCTGTTCATGGTCAATTGCGTATCATGTTCCCAATGGTTGCCCTTTTGAAAGAATTCCGTGCAGCTAAAGCAGTTTATGAAGAAGAAAAAGCAAACCTTCTTGCTGAAGGTGTTGCAGTTGCGGATGACATCCAAGTTGGTATCATGATTGAAATCCCTGCAGCAGCAATGCTTGCAGATCAATTTGCAAAAGAAGTAGACTTCATGTCAATTGGTACAAACGACTTGATCCAATACTCAATGGCAGCAGACCGTATGAACGAGCAAGTTTCATACCTTTACCAACCATATAACCCATCAATCCTTCGCTTGATCAACAACGTTATCAAGGCAGCTCACGCTGAAGGTAAATGGGCTGGTATGTGTGGTGAGATGGCTGGCGATCAAAAAGCTGTTCCACTTCTTGTCGGAATGGGCTTGGATGAGTTCTCTATGTCAGCAACATCAGTCCTTCGTACACGTAGCTTGATGAAGAAATTGGACACTGCTAAGATGGAAGAGTACGCTAACCGTGCCCTTACAGAGTGTTCAACAATGGAAGAAGTCCTTGAACTTCAAAAAGAATACGTTAACTTCGATTAATGTGATTAACCTTGTAACCTAGTTGCAAGGTTTTTTGATACATTTGGGAATAGTATAGTCTTGTGAAGTCCACTTTTCAATGATGAAGAGGCATGATATAATAGGAGAAACAAATAGAATAAGAGAGAAATCATGTCTAAAGAAATTGATATTGAGTATTACCACCAGCTAGCCTTGCAAAAGCAGAAGGAACACCGTAAAGTTTTAGCCAATCTAAAGAAAAAACCTCCTAAAAACCTAGACAAGATAGCCCAGCAGATACACCAAGAAGTTTTTGAGGAGATTGATTGCACTGCCTGTGCCAACTGTTGTAAGACATTGGGACCGGACTTTAAAGAAGCGGATATTACACGAATCGCCAAGTACTTTAAGATGAAATTACCAGCTTTTGAAGCGGAGTTTCTGCAGGTAGATGAAGATGGTGATAAGGTTTTTAAATCCATGCCTTGTCCCTTTTTAGGAGGAGATAATCTCTGTTCCATCTATGACGTTCGTCCAAAAGCATGTCGTGAATTCCCTCATACTGACCGTAAAAAGATCCATCAAATCAACCATTTGACGATTAAGAATACTTTGACCTGTCCAGCAGCCTATCTCTTTGTGGAGAAATTAAAGGATAAGTTGTAGAGATTTAAAGGATAAAAAATCTCTAATAATAACTAGTAATATGAAGGGAGTAATCCTGTGCCTAGACCGAAAACAAAAGAGGAGCTAGTGCTGGCCTCTAAGGAAAACTATGATAAGCTCAATCGTTTCATCTCCCAACTAAGTGAAGATGAGCTACAGACTCCATTTGATTTTTCAAGAGACCCAAAGAAAAAAGAAGCTCACTGGAAAAGGGATAAAAATCTACGGGATGTCTTGATCCATCTTTATGAATGGCAGCAGTTACTTTTGACTTGGGTACATTCCAATCAAAAAGGTCACGAAAGACCTTTTCTCCCTGAATCTTATAATTGGAAAACTTATGGAGAAATGAATATCGCTTTTTGGAAGAAGCACCAGAAAACCTCCTTAGAAGAAGCGACTAGACTCCTAGAACAATCACATAGGGAGGTTTTAGAATTGATAGAAGTTTTTAGCAATGACGACCTCTTTACCAAAGGTGTCTATAAGTGGACCGGCGGAACAAGTCTAGGTTCCTACTTTGTCAGTAACACCTCCAGTCATTATGATTGGGCTATGAAAAAACTCAAAGCTCATCGGAAGAATTGTAAGGGATAGATGGCCTATTTGAAATGGCAAGAATGAGTTCTTTTAAACGTAAGATAAAAACAAAGGGCCATCAAGTGATGTAGCCCTTTTGAGTTATACAATTAAATTACCATGCAAAAGCTGTCGTTGGAGCATTGAGCGCTTCTAACCACTGTTTATTTTTTACGGGGCAAAGAGTTACGGATATACCTGCCATATCCAAACTGGTCATAAATGTTCCTGATTTTATAAATGTAATAGTGACTCCTTCAATTTCTAAGAGTTGAAGGAGATCATTGATAAATACGCCCATTTCTAGGTTGGTAGTAGTACCTAGATTATTTACAAGCAATATAAATTGATCACCCTTTTTCCAATGATAGTGCAATCTTAATTTACTTATAATTTCATTTGCAAGGATTTCCGACGATTGGAATGGGACGATACGATATCCTTCTTCGCCATGTATCCCAATGCCATAAGAAATATTTCCTTCTTCCAAGTTAAATAGTGGAAGGGTGGCTTGGGGGAGACTAGCAGCTTTCGTTGCAAAACCAATTGTTGCGATTTCGGGAGCAAGTTCATGACCTAAATCAGTTAGTTGCTCTATGTCGGCACCATTTTGAGCTGCATATCCTAGAACTTTATGAAGTAAAATAGTTCCTGCAAGCCCTCTTCCTCTAATTTGAAATCTATTGTGAGGTTCAATTGAAATATCGTCGTGTGCTAGACTATAGCCGACCTTAATTCCTTCTTGTCTAGCAGTATTAATGGCCGAACTAAATTCTTTGATGTCTGCTTCGAAATTTTTTACAATGATGAAGACACCTTGACCATTGTTTAAAAAACGAATGGACTCTAAGATTTCAGTTCTTGTAGGAGGAGTAAATAATTGGCCGTAGATAGCAGCGGTAAGCATTCCTTTTCCCACATATCCAATATGCGCAGGTTCGTGACCGGAACCTCCACCCGACAATATTGGAACCTGATGAGGATTGCGATTTTTTTGGTAGACTAGTGGTAAAGTAGGGTGTTTTTCTAATTCAGGATGACTGCTGACAGTTGCCGAAATGTAACTTGAAATAATTTTCTGTTTATGATTTGAAATAAATGTCATTGTGGTCTCTTTCCAATAATTGTTATGATTAGAAAGTCTGGTTGTGGAACTGGACTTTTTTTATTGACGTAAGCCTTCACGATTTCTGCTAGAGCATGTGAATGATAGTCTAACAAAAAGCAAGTATAAGCAGATGAATCGATATCAATCTGACCGTATTCTCTTAAAATTTTTGATACAAGCAAGCGACAGTAGCTGATAAATTGGTCATAGAAGTTATTTTGCCCTTGAATATCAAAAAGTTGAATATAAAAGTCACGCTCTTGTTCGAAATAAAAAAATAATTCTTGTAATAGTTTTTGGCCTGAAATGAAGTCCAAGTTATTGGTGATATACTCGGTTAAGTCATTTTCAAATATCCAGTCTAGCAGTTCATATTTGTCAAGAAAGTGATTGTAAAAGGTCTGTCTACGAATGCCAGCTGATTCCATGATATCTACAATAGAGATTTTATCAAATTCTCTAGTAGCTAATAGGTCTCTAAATGCCTTGGCAATCCGTTTTTTTGTAATAAGTGATGATGCCATAGGAAGCCTTTCTGTTACTTACTTCATTTTACCAAAAAAATGTTTTAAATGTGTTTAAAAGGGGACAAATAATAGAATCTGTCCCTTATAATCTAGCAATAAAAAATATATAATGAAAGCGAAAACAAAGATACATGCCGAAAGGAGTTTCTCATGAAAAAAATTATAAATGAACCGACACAAGTTGTTGATGAAATGTTGCAGGGATTGTCATTCATGCATGATGACTTGGTTCAACGCTTAGATGGTTTTGATGTCATCGTTAGAAAGGCAGAAAAGACAGGAAAAGTTGGACTTATTTCAGGTGGAGGTTCAGGACATGAACCAAGTCATGCTGGATTTGTAGGAGATGGAATGTTGTCTGCTGCCATTTGTGGAGCAGTCTTCACTTCACCTACTCCGGACCAAATTTTAGAAGCCATCAAGGCGGCTGATGAAGGTGCTGGAGTTTTCATGGTCATCAAGAACTATTCTGGTGACATTATGAACTTTGAAATTGCACAAGAACTTGCTGAAATGGAAGGTATTGATGTAGCAAGTGTTGTAGTCGATGATGATATTGCGGTTGAAAATAGTCTCTATACCCAAGGTCGTCGAGGTGTAGCAGGTACTATATTAGTCCATAAAATTTTGGGTGATGCGGCTCGTTCTGGTAAATCATTATCTGAAATGAAGGACTTGGCCGACAAACTTGTCTTAGAAATTAAAACAATTGGCTTAGCTCTATCTGGCGCTACTGTTCCAGAAGTTGGGAAACCAGGTTTTGTTCTAGAAGATGATGAATTTGAATATGGAGTTGGTATTCATGGTGAGCCAGGATATAAAAAAGAGAAAATGCAACCTTCAGCACAATTGGCCTCAGAATTGGTTGAAAAACTATCTGAAGGTTTCCAACTTAAGGCTGGAGAACGCTATGGCCTTCTCATTAATGGTTTAGGAAGCACTCCTCTTATGGAACAATACGTATTTGCAAATGATGTGGCTAAATTACTCCATGAAAAAGATGTTGAGTTAGCATTTAAGAAAATTGGAAACTATATGACTTCAATCGATATGGCTGGTTTGTCATTAACATTGATTCGATTGGCAGATGATGAGTGGTTGGATGCTCTAAATGCACCTGTTACTACACCAGCTTGGTAAACTCAAGGAGGATATGTCGCATGAATGTTGAACAAGCTCTTGAATGGATGAAGCTTTTTAATGAAAAGATTCAAGAACAGAAAGATTACCTTAGTGAGCTAGACACTCCTATAGGAGATGGAGACCACGGTGGAAATATGGCGCGTGGCATGGCTGCAGTTATGGAGAACTTAGAAGGAAAGCAATTTGAGACCAGCAGTGATGTTTTTAAGCTTGTCTCAATGCAACTACTGAGTAAGGTGGGCGGTGCTTCTGGTCCCTTGTATGGCTCTGCTTTTATGGGCATGGCCAAGGCTGATTCTCATTCTAAATTAGAAGAAATCTTACAAAGTGGTTTGGATATGATTATCAAACGTGGGAAAGCAGAAGTTGGAGAAAAGACAATGGTTGATGTTTGGACTCCTGTTATTGCTGCTTTGTCTGCTGGTCAATTGACTCAAGAGACTATTGATAAGGTAGTGAATGCTACCAAAGATTTACTTGCAACTAAAGGAAGGGCATCTTATGTAGGAGAACGTTCTCTTGGACATATTGATCCTGGGTCATTCTCATCAGGATTACTCTTTACTGCTCTTTTAGAAACTGGGGTGGTTTAATGGGAAGTATTGGTCTTGTTATCGTTTCACATTCCAAAAACATTGCACAAGGTGTCGTTGAACTGATTAGTGAAGTAGCTAAAGATGTTCCGATTACTTATGTAGGAGGAACCGAAGATGGAGGAATTGGAACGAGTTTTGATCAAGTAGATAGGGTTGTTTCTGAAAATCCAGCAGATACTTTATTAGCTTTTTTTGACCTAGGTTCTGCTAAAATGAACTTAGAAATGGTGGCTGATTTCAGTGATAAAAGTATTATCATCAACAGGGTTCCAATTGTAGAAGGTGCCTATACTGCAGCTGCTCTTCTTCAGGCTGGTGCAGAACTGTCAGTTATTCAAACACAGTTGTCGGAGCTTGAAATCAATAAATAAGGAATCTTACTATAACTCTTTTTATAGGTGGGCTATTGATTATCTCAACTATCAAATTTTAAGTAAATAATTTCAAAATCAGAAAGGGATTGCTTTATGCAGTTCCTTTTTAATGTAAAAGGAGTGGAATCATAGCGTTTCTAAATTGTTAATACTCTTCGAAAATCAAATTCAAACCACGTCAACGTCGCCTTGCCGTACTCAAGTACAGCCTGCGGCTAGTTTCCTAGTTTGCTCTTTGATTCTCATTGAGTATAATAATTCAAAACTGATTGTGATGGGACTATTCTAGCTTTAGAATTCTTCAAAAATTAAAATTTAAGGCAATCAATTACTTAGAAGAGTACGAAAACATTTAGTTTATAGGAATTCTAGGTCTAGAATTACATAGATATTTATGAAGTTGAGTTATTCGATAGATAGAATTGTTCTATTCTGAAAGATTTTGACAATCAAAAGTCTAGAAGAGTGATTTATAAGTATACTTGTAGCCTTTAGTTGCGATAATTGTATGTCAAATAGATGGAATAAATTGGTATGGCTTTCTTACTTTATGCTATAATATTCATAATTCTTTTCAGAAAGGAAAACCTCAATTGTCCTACAAATTTTTACTTTTCGACCTCGATCACACCTTGCTTGATTTTGATGCTGCTGAGGATGTGGCTTTGACGCAACTTCTAAAAGAAGAAGGAGTTGCAGATATTCAGGCCTACAAAGACTTTTACATTCCCATGAACAAGGCTCTCTGGAAGGACTTGGAGCAAAAGAAAATTAGTAAACAAGAGCTGGTTAACACGCGCTTTTCTCGTTTATTTACCCATTTTGGATTTGAGAAGGACGGTACTTTACTTGCCCAGCGTTACCAATTTTACTTAGCCCAACAGGGACAAACGATTTCGGGTGCTCATGAAC
This sequence comes from Streptococcus mitis, assembly GCA_946190205.1. GTDB lineage: Bacteria > Bacillota > Bacilli > Lactobacillales > Streptococcaceae > Streptococcus > Streptococcus mitis_DI. The sequence goes on from CAMHZO010000013.1 coordinate 14,956, forward strand.
TTTTGGACAGCCTCATCGAGCGTGATTATGAGCTATATGCTACGACAAATGGCATTACTGCCATTCAGACAGGGCGCTTGGCTCAATCTGGTCTGGCACCTTATTTCAATCAAGTCTTTATCTCTGAACAGCTGCAAACACAAAAGCCGGATGCTCTTTTTTATGAAAAAATTGGTCAACAGATTGCAGGTTTTAGCAAAGAAAAGACGCTGATGATTGGAGATTCCCTAACGGCCGACATTCAAGGTGGAAATAATGCAGGGATTGATACTATCTGGTACAACCCTCATCACCTCGAAAATCACACACAAGCCCAGCCAACCTACGAAGTCCATTCTTACCAAGACTTGCTGGATTATTTAGATAAACTGTAAAAAGTGGTTTCCATAGCCACTTTTTGCTATAATAGAGGCAGTAAAAAAGAAGGAGTTGGCTATGGAACACTCGTCTTGGCATGCTTTGATTAAGGAGCAATTACCTGAAGGTTATTTCGGGAAAATCAATCAGTTTATGAACCAGGTCTATGCTCAGGGGACTATTTATCCACCCAAGGAAAAGGTTTTTCAGGCTCTCTTGACAACACCGCTTGAAGAAGTTAAGGTGGTGATTCTAGGGCAAGATCCCTATCACGGGCCAGGTCAAGCGCAGGGCTTGAGTTTTTCTGTACCGGACTCTATCCCAGCTCCACCATCCTTGCAAAATATCTTGAAAGAATTGTCAGATGATATCGGGGTTAAGAAATCTCATGATTTGACAGCTTGGGCTGAGCAAGGAGTCTTACTTCTTAATGCTTGTTTGACAGTTCCGGCTGGACGGGCTAATGGTCATGCTGGGCAGATATGGGAGCCTTTTACGGATGCTGTGATTCAGGTGGTCAATCATCTAGATAGACAAGTCGTTTTTGTACTCTGGGGAGCTTATGCACGCAAGAAGAAGGCCTTAGTTACCAATCCTCATCACTTGATTATCGAATCAGCCCATCCCAGTCCTTTGTCAGTTTATAGAGGATTTTGGGGTTCCAAGCCTTTTTCCAAGGCCAATGCATTCTTAAAAGAAACAGGACAAGAGCCAATCGATTGGCTTAGATAAGGAGAAAATATGCCTCAGTTAGCGACAATTTGCTACATTGATAACGGGAAAGAACTGCTCATGCTCCACCGTAATAAGAAACCAAATGATGTCCATGCTGGTAAATGGATTGGTGTGGGTGGTAAGCTAGAGCGAGGAGAGACACCACAGGAATGCGCGGCGCGTGAAATCCTTGAGGAAACAGGGCTCAAAGCCAAGCCAGTTCTAAAAGGTGTCATCACTTTTCCTGAATTTACACCAGATTTAGACTGGTACACCTATGTTTTTAAGGTGACGGAGTTCGAGGGGGATTTGATTGACTGCAATGAGGGGACGCTGGAATGGGTTCCTTATGATGAGGTTTTGAGCAAGCCGACTTGGGAAGGTGACCATACCTTTGTTGAGTGGCTTTTAGAGGACAAACCCTTCTTTTCAGCTAAGTTTGTTTATGATGGGGATAAATTGTTGGATACCCAAGTTGATTTTTATGAATAAAGGAGAAAGCAGATGCTACTAATCAAAAATGGTCGTGTAATGGATCCCAAGTCTGGTTTGGATCAAGTGTGTGATGTCTTGGTTGAAGATGGAAAGATTATCAAAATTGCGCCTGAAATTAAAGAAGAAGGCGCAGAAATCCTGGATGCCACAGGTCTTGTAGTTGCTCCTGGCTTGGTTGATATCCATGTTCATTTTCGTGAACCTGGTCAAACCCACAAGGAAGATATTCATACGGGTGCCCTAGCAGCCGCTGCAGGTGGTTTTACTACTGTCGTCATGATGGCTAATACTAGTCCAACCATCTCGGATGTAGAGACCTTGCAAGAAGTTCTTCAGTCAGCTACCAAAGAGAAGATTAATGTTAAGACGGTTGCGACTATTACTAAGGATTTTAATGGACAAGATTTGACTGACTTTAAGGCACTTTTAGAAGCTGGAGCAGTTGGTTTTTCTGATGACGGTATTCCGCTTGAAAGCAGTAAAGTTGTCAAGGAAGCCATGGAAGAAGCTAAAAAGCTTAATACCTTTATTAGTCTTCATGAGGAAGATCCAGGTTTGAACGGTGTTCTTGGCTTTAACGAAAATATTGCTAAAGAACATTTCCATATCTGTGGTGCAACTGGGGTGGCTGAGTATGCTATGATGGCGCGTGATGTCATGATTGCCTATGCAACCAAGGCCCATGTTCATATCCAGCATTTGTCTAAGGAAGAAAGTGTTAAAGTAGTTGAGTTCGCTCAAAGTTTGGGTGCGCAAGTCACAGCAGAAGTAGCGCCACAGCATTTTTCTAAGACCGAAGCACTCCTTTTGACACAAGGTAGCAATGCTAAGATGAATCCTCCGCTTCGTTTGGAATCGGACCGTCGTGCCGTTATCGAAGGTCTCAAGTCAGGTGTCATCACAGTTATCGCGACTGACCACGCGCCTCATCATGCAGATGAGAAAAACGTTGAGGATATTACCAAAGCGCCATCTGGTATGACTGGCTTAGAAACATCCCTGTCTCTCGGCTTGACCTATTTGGTGGAAGCTGGTGAGTTAAGCCTGATGGAATTACTCGAAAAGATGACCTATAACCCATCCAAGCTTTACAACTTTGAAGCAGGTTACTTGGCTGAGAATGGCCCAGCAGATATCACTATTTTCGATGCTAAGGCTGACCGCCTTGTGGACTCCCATTTTGCTTCGAAGGCAGCTAATTCACCATTCATCGGTGAAACCTTAAAAGGGCAGGTTAAATATACCATTTGTAAGGGACAAATTGTCTATCAAAACTAGGTGGGAGTCTGCTCTGTAAACAAAAAGATAGAGAGCCTATATGTACCAAACCCATCATTTTAAAGACAAGTTTATCTTATTTTTCAAGATATTTTTCCCTATCCTGATTTATCAATTTGCAAATTATTCTGCCTCCTTTGTTGATACGACTATGACAGGTCAATACAATACCATGGACTTGGCTGGTGTATCTATGGCAACCAGTATCTGGAATCCTTTCTTTACCTTCCTAACAGGGATTGTATCGGCCTTGGTGCCCATCATTGGTCACCATCTTGGTCGAGGCAAAAAGGAAGAGGTTGCGTCTGATTTTTACCAGTTCATCTATCTGGCCTTGGGTCTATCTGTGGTCTTGCTGGGGATGGTGCTTTTCTTGGCACCACCAATCTTGAATCATATTGGACTAGAAGCACCGGTGGCGGCAGTAGCGGTTCGCTATCTCTGGTTTTTATCTATCGGAATTATCCCCTTGTTGCTTTTTAGTGTCATTCGTTCCTTGCTGGATTCGCTGGGCTTGACCAAACTGTCCATGTACCTCATGCTTTTGTTACTTCCTCTCAATAGCGGATTTAACTATCTCTTGATTTACGGAGCCTTTGGTGTTCCAGAACTGGGAGGGGCTGGTGCTGGTTTAGGAACATCCTTGGCCTACTGGGTCTTGCTTGGAATTTCTGTTCTGGTTTTATTTAAACAGGAGAAGCTCAAAGCCTTACACCTTGAGAAACGAATTCCACTTAATATGGATAAAATTAAGGAAGGAGTTCGCTTAGGTCTGCCTATTGGGGGAACTGTCTTTGCGGAAGTGGCTATCTTTTCCGTGGTTGGCTTGATTATGGCTAAGTTCTCGTCCTTGATTATCGCTAGTCACCAGTCAGCCATGAATTTTTCATCTCTCATGTACGCCTTTCCTATGAGTATCTCATCAGCTATGGCTATTGTCGTTTCCTATGAAGTAGGAGCCAAGCGATTTGATGATGCGAAAACCTATATTTGTCTAGGAAGATGGACAGCCCTCATTTTTGCAGGATTCACCTTATCCTTTCTTTACATTTTTAGGGGAAATGTGGCTAATCTTTATGGGAACGACTCAGAATTTATCGATTTGACAGCTCGCTTTTTGACTTATAGTCTTTTCTTCCAGTTAGCAGATACCTTTGCGGCACCGCTACAGGGAATTTTGCGGGGTTATAAGGATACAGTGATTCCTTTTTACCTTGGTTTGGTCGGCTATTGGGGGGTGACACTCCCAGTGGCTATGCTATTTGATTCCCTAACAGATTTTGGAGCTTATTCATACTGGATCGGTTTGATTATTAGTCTAATTGTGAGTGGGGCGCTCTACCGTTGGCGTTTAACTGTGATTATGAAGAGATTTGAATCTTTAGCAAAATCCAAACGATAAAAAGTTTGTGAAAAAATATTATTGATAAGAAAATCCCTTATTCCTATGGGGTTTTCTTTTTTAATTTGTGAAATTTTCTTTAGAAAAACTTTGACAGTATTTGTCAAAAACGGTAAAATAGTAAGGTAAGAAGAAACTTAGAAAGGCAAGAAGATGTCAATTTTAGATAAAAATCTTTTGCTAGAGATGTTCCGTAAGATGGAAGAAATCCGTCGTATGGACTTAAAAATTGCGCAATTAGTAAAGAAAGGGAAAGTGCCAGGAATGACGCACTTTTCTGTTGGAGAAGAGGCAGCTAACGTGGGTGCTATGTTGGCTCTCAATACAGATGATCTGATTACCTCAAACCACCGTGGTCATGGACAAGCTATTGCCAAAGGGATTGACCTCAACGGAATGATGGCTGAAATCCTTGGTAAATACACTGGAACCTGTAAAGGTAAAGGTGGGTCTATGCATATCGCCGATCTTGATGCTGGTAACCTCGGTGCCAATGGTATCGTAGGTGGTGGTATGGGAATCGCTGTTGGTGCAGCCCTCAGTCAGCAAATGCAAAATACCGGTAAAATCGTTGTCTGCTTCTTTGGAGATGGTGCGACCAATGAAGGTGTTTTCCACGAAGCAGTGAACATGGCTTCTATCTGGAACCTGCCAGTCATTTTCTATTGCATTAATAACGGTTATGGAATCTCTGCGGATATCAAGAAAATGACTAATGTGGAGCATATCCATCAACGTAGTGCTGCTTACGGAATTCCTGGAATGTTCATCGAAGATGGAAACAATGTCATCGATGTTTATGAAGGATTTAAGAAAGCTGTAGACCATGTTCGTGGTGGCAATGGTCCAGTCTTGATTGAAAGTGTAACTTATCGCTGGCTTGGTCACTCATCATCTGACCCTGGTAAATATCGTACTCGTGAAGAAGTGGAATTGTGGAAACAAAAAGACCCGATCGAAAACCTTCGCAAGTACCTCATTGAAAACACTATTGCAAGTGCCGAAGAATTGGAAGAAATCCAAGCGCAAGTAAAGGAAGCAGTAGAAGCTTCTGTTAAATTTGCAGAGGAAAGTCCATTCCCACCGCTTGAATCAGCATTTGAAGATATTTACGCAGACTAAGGAGAAAGAGATAAAATGGAAACAAAAACAATGTCCTTCCGTGACACCATTATCCTTGCTATGTCTGAGGAAATGCGTCGCGATGAAAATGTGTTCTTGATGGGAGAAGATGTCGGCGTCTTCGGAGGAGACTTCGGAACTTCTGTTGGAATGCTTGAAGAATTTGGTCCAGAACGTGTCCGTGACTGTCCGATTTCTGAAGCTGCCATTTCAGGAGCAGCAGCAGGAGCAGCCATGACAGGACTTCGTCCAATCGTCGATATGACCTTCATGGACTTCTCGGTTATTGCCATGGACAATATCGTCAACCAAGCCGCTAAAACACGTTATATGTTTGGTGGGAAAGGTCAGGTTCCAATGACTGTTCGATGCGCAGCTGGTAATGGTGTTGGCTCTGCCGCCCAGCACTCACAGTCTCTAGAGTCTTGGTTTACTCACATCCCTGGTCTTAAGGTTGTGGCACCTGGAACACCTGCGGACATGAAAGGACTGCTTAAGTCTTCTATCCGTGATAACAACCCAGTTATTATTCTTGAGTACAAGTCAGAATTTAACCAAAAAGGGGAAGTGCCAGTTGATCCAGACTACACAATTCCACTTGGAGTCGGCGAAATCAAACGCGAAGGAACGGATGTAACAGTTGTTACTTATGGAAAAATGCTCCGTCGTGTGGTTCAAGCAGCTGAAGAATTAGCAGAAGAAGGAATTTCTGTTGAGATTGTTGACCCACGTACCCTTGTTCCGCTTGATAAGGATATTATCATTAACTCAGTTAAGAAGACTGGTAAGGTTGTTCTCGTTAACGATGCCCATAAGACAAGTGGCTATATCGGAGAAATTTCAGCTATTATTTCAGAATCAGAAGCATTTGACTATCTAGATGCACCAATCCGCCGCTGTGCAGGAGAAGATGTGCCGATGCCTTATGCACAAAACCTAGAAAATGCAATGATTCCAACAGTTGAAAGCATCAAAGATGCAATCCGTAAGACTTATAACAAAGAATAGAATTACATAAGATAAGTTATGTAAAATAACGGTTGTTTTTAACTTTAGTAACTTGAGATATGTATTGTACCCAAGTTATTTGCAAATTTGCGACAGGAGAGAGTCGAATCGATGCTATTCGACGAACGACTTAGTAAGTCTACTAGGTTGACCGCCTAATAGCGGCAACCGTAGCAACTTGAGATACGTGTTGTATCCAAGTGATTTGAAGAGTTGCGACATGAGAGAGTCGAATCGATAATATTCGACGAATGAATTAGTAAGTCTACAAGGTTGACCGCCTAATAGCGGCAACCGTAGCAACTTGAGATACGTGTTGTATCCAAGTTGCTTGTAGAGTTGAACTCGGGCTAAAAGCTCGGAAAAAAGATAAATCTCCTTGGCTTCATCAAAGCCATCATCGATTTCCTATTTTTCAGTCGCTTTTAACGCCCTTTGTATCATTTAATTGAACTCGGGCTAAAGTCTGTGTGAAAAAGATAAACTTTCCTAGAAACTAAAGTTTCTTCGTCAAGTTTCCTATTTTCACTTTGACTTTTGATGCCCTTAGTATCTTATAATAGAATTGGAGAGGTCATGGCTGATGACAAGCTAAGAGCGACTCCTGCAGCTAGAAAATTAGCGGATGATTTAGGGATCAATCTCTACGACGTTTCTGGCTCAGGTGCAAACGGTCGTGTCCACAAAGAAGACGTGGAAACTTATAAAGACACAAACGTGGTTCGCATTTCGCCACTTGCAAAACGAATTGCCCTCGAACATAATATTGCTTGGCAGGAGATTCAAGGAACCGGTCATCGTGGTAAAATCATGAAGAAGGATGTTTTGGCCCTGCTTCCTGAAAATATCGAAAACGACACCATCAAGTCTCCCGCTCAGATTGAAAAAGTGGAAGAAGTTTCTGATAACGTAACACCATACGGTGAAATTGAGCGTATTCCAATGACACCAATGCGTAAGGTTATTGCCCAACGGATGGTTGAATCTTACCTAACTGCGCCAACTTTCACACTCAACTATGAAGTTGATATGACTGAAATGTTGGTTCTTCGTAAGAAGGTGCTTGAGCCAATCATGGAAGCAACTGGGAAGAAGACTACTGTAACAGACCTTCTTTCACTTGCTGTTGTGAAAACCTTGATGAAGCATCCTTATATCAACGCTTCATTGACAGAAGACGGCAAGACCATTATCACTCATAACTATGTTAACCTTGCGATGGCAGTTGGAATGGATAATGGATTGATGACACCTGTTGTGTATAATGCGGAGAAGATGAGTCTTTCAGAACTGGTTGTATCCTTCAAGGATGTTATTGGCCGTACCTTGGATGGCAAATTGGCTCCAAGTGAACTTCAAAATTCAACATTCACAATCAGTAACTTGGGAATGTTTGGCGTTCAGTCCTTTGGTCCTATCATCAACCAACCAAACTCAGCTATCCTTGGTGTGAGTTCGACAATCGAGAAGCCAGTTGTCGTCAATGGTGAAATTGTGATTCGCCCTATCATGAGTCTTGGTTTAACAATTGACCACCGTGTCGTAGATGGTATGGCTGGTGCTAAGTTTATGAAAGACTTGAAAGAATTGATTGAAAATCCAATCTCAATGTTGATTTAAGAGCAAGAGTATTCATTTTTAAGATATAGATAAAGGAAGGAAGACATGGCCTTAGAAGTAATTATGCCAAAAGCCGGCGTGGATATGACAGAAGGACAAATCGTCCAATGGAATAAAAAAGTCGGAGAATTTGTAAAAGAAGGAGAAATCCTTTTGGAAATCATGACTGACAAAGTCAGCATGGAATTGGAAGCTGAAGAAGATGGGTACTTGATTGCTATCCTTAAAGGGGACGGTGAAACAGTCCCTGTAACGGAAGTTATCGGTTACCTTGGTGAAGAAGGGGAAAATATCCCAACAGCTGGGGCAGCAGCGCCAGAAGCTAGCCCAGCACCTGCAGCAAGTGCCTCAAACGATGATGGTAAGAGCGATGATGCTTTTGATATCGTTGTGATTGGTGGAGGTCCTGCTGGTTATGTTGCAGCCATTAAAGCTGCCCAACTCGGTGGTAAGGTTGCCCTTGTTGAGAAATCTGAACTTGGTGGAACCTGCTTGAACCGTGGCTGTATCCCAACTAAGACCTACCTTCATAACGCTGAAATTATCGAAAACATTGGTCATGCCGCAAACCGTGGTATCGTAATCGAAAATCCAAACTTTACTGTAGATATGGACAAACTCCTTGAAACCAAGTCTAAGGTTGTTAATACCTTGGTTGGTGGAGTTGCTGGTCTTCTTCGTAGCTACGGAGTTACTGTTCATAAAGGAATTGGTACGATCACTAAGGACAAGAATGTCTTGGTAAATGGCTCTGAATTGCTTGAAACCAAGAAAATCATCCTTGCTGGTGGTTCAAAAGTCAGCAAGATCAACGTCCCTGGTATGGAATCTTCACTTGTCATGACCAGTGACGACATTCTTGAAATGAACGAAGTTCCAGAAAGTCTTGTCATCATCGGTGGTGGAGTTGTCGGTATCGAACTCGGTCAAGCCTTCATGACATTTGGTTCAAAAGTGACTGTTATCGAAATGATGGACCGTATAGTTCCAGCTATGGATGCGGAAGTTTCTAAGAACCTTCGCTTGATCCTTGAACGTAAAGGAATGACCATCTTGACTGGTACTAAACTGCAAGAAATCATCGAGGAAAATGGTCAACTTCGTATCAAGGTTGAAGGAAAAGACGATATCATCGCAAATAAAGCTCTTCTTTCAATCGGTCGTGTGCCAGACCTTGAAGGTATTGGCGATGTTGAGTTTGAATTGGATCGTGGTCGCATCAAGGTCAACGAATACATGGAAACTTCTATTCCAGGTATCTACGCACCAGGTGACATCAACGGTACTAAGATGTTGGCGCACGCAGCCTTCCGTATGGGTGAAGTTGCTGCTGAAAATGCTCTTAAAGGAAATCATGCTGTAGCCAAGTTGAACTTGACTCCTGCAGCCATCTACACTCTCCCTGAAGTAGCAGCAGTAGGTCTCACAGAAGAACAAGCTCGTGAGAAATACGATGTTGCCATCGGTAAGTTCAACTTTGCTGCTAACGGTCGTGCCATTGCTTCTGATGCTGCTCAAGGTTTCGTTAAAGTCATCGCAGATAAGAAATATGGAGAAATCCTTGGTGTCCATATCATCGGTCCTGCAGCTGCAGAATTGATCAATGAAGCATCGAGCATTATCGAAATGGAAATTACTGTTGAAGAAATGCTGAAGACTATCCACGGACACCCAACCTACTCCGAAGTGATGTACGAAGCATTTGCGGATGTTTTAGGAATGGCCATCCATTCACCTAAGAAAAAATAAAACGAAGATAGATTAGACTGGAAGGTTATTTCCAGTCTCTATCGTATAAGAAGGTATCTCATGAAATACATTATCAATCATTCAAACGACACCGCTTTTAATATCGCCTTGGAAGAATATGCCTTTAAACACCTTTTGGATGAGGATCAAATCTTCCTACTTTGGATTAACAAGCCATCTATCATTGTTGGTCGTCACCAGAACACTATCGAAGAAATCAACCGTGATTATGTTCGCGAAAATGGTATTGAGGTGGTCCGCCGTATTAGTGGTGGTGGAGCTGTTTACCACGATTTAAATAACCTCAACTACACGATTATCTCAAAAGAAGATGAAAACAAGGCCTTTGACTTTAAGAGCTTCTCAACTCCAGTTATCAATACCCTGGCTCAACTTGGGGTTAAAGCTGAGTTCACAGGCCGTAATGACCTTGAGATTGATGGTAAGAAGTTCTGTGGCAATGCCCAAGCCTATATCAATGGCCGTATCATGCACCACGGTTGCTTGCTCTTTGACGTTGATTTGTCAGTCCTCGCAAATGCCCTCAAGGTTTCAAAAGATAAATTTGAATCAAAAGGTGTGAAATCTGTTCGTGCTCGTGTGACCAATATTATCAATGAATTACCAGAAAGAATCACAGTCGAAGAATTCCGTGATTTACTCTTGGAATACATGAAAAAAGAGTACCCAGAGATGACTGAATACGTTTTTTCTGAGGAAGAATTAGCTGAAATCAATCGCATCAAGGATACTAAGTTTGGTACTTGGGACTGGAACTATGGTAAATCACCTGAATTTAACGTCCGTCGTGGAACAAAATTCACTAGTGGTAAGGTGGAAGTCTTTGCTAATGTTCTCGAATCAAAAATCCAAGACATCAAGATTTATGGTGACTTCTTTGGTATTGAAGACGTTGCTGCAGTAGAAGATGTTCTTCGTGGGGTGAAATACGAACGCGAAGATGTCCTTAAGGCACTAGAAACCATTGATATCACACGCTACTTCGCTGGTATTAGCCGTGAAGAAATCGCTGAAGCGGTAGTTGGATAAACCAAAAAGAAGTTGGTTGTAGGACCAGCTTCTTTTTTAAAATCATATATTACATAATTTATTTTATGTATTTTATGTATTTTATAAACTATCTAGAGCATTCTTTTGTTCATCGTTGACGATATGGGTATAGAGGTCCGTGACTTGTGTGCTGGCATGTCCTAGCTGGTGACTGACCAAAACTTGCGATTTAGTCGCATCATAGAGCCTGGTTGCTAGGGTATGTCGTAGTTTATGGGGTGTTACACGTACTTTGAAGTCCTCAGAATACTTAGCAACCATTTTCTCAACGCTGGAAGCATCGATACGATTAGGAACTCCTCTGTAGAGAGTCAAAAAAAGGGCTGTATCTGTTTTTTCCGTCTTATAGCGTTGATTTCGAATAGCCAAATAATTCTCTAAATAAGGCTTAGCAAAAGCAGCGACATTGACCGAGTCACGTTTGCCTCCTTTTCGAGTAACATCGATAACCATCATTTTTAGATTGAGATCTCTTAGATCCAGATTAACAGCTTCAGATAAGCGGACACCAGACGCCAAGAGAAGGGCAATAATGGCCAAATCACGTTCTTTATTTTTGTTGAATGATGAGAGAGCGCGATTTGAAAGTTGTTGTGGATACTCTTGGTCAATATAAGTTAGGAAACCTTCTGTTTCATCACCTAAAAAGAGTTTTTGCTTGATGTTTTCAGCTCTGGCAGCAAGTGTTTCTTTCTTTTTCTTTGTTGAAACTTTCTTCATTACATTACGATAAAAATAAGGTTCCCCCTGATCGTTTTCAACCTCCTCGGTCAGATACTTGTAAAGACTAGAAAGTGCTGACAAAGTCCGATTGATGGTTGTCTGTGAAACTCCTTGTTTGGTTGTATTAGCATTCAGCAAAGGACGTTCACGTAGGTAAAGGATAAAAGATTCCATATCTTTCTTAGACATATTTTCCAAGACAGATAAAGGAATATCAGACATTTTATCAGCATTTGAAATACCAGACTCTAAAACCCAGCTGAAAAATCGATCATATTCCTTGAGGTATTCGTACAAGGTTGTAAAACTGTAAGGAACAGCAAGCTTAGATTGATAGTATTCTAAAACATACCAGGGCATGATTTGTTTTAGTTTGTAGATTCGTTCTAATAAAATCTCACGTTTCATGTATTTTCTCCATAAAGTAAGTCTACTAGTAGTATAGCATAGACTTATTTATTTTTCAAGAAAATTATAGTTTTTCGGAAAGATATTATGGAGCTTTTTAAAAAAGACGTTTTATAACTAAAAATTTTTTTTGAACAAAAATAGCTAAAACTGTACGTTATCAAAGTGAAAACTGGAAATTTTAAATGTTACTTATTTCATCAAAAATGTATCGTATTTAAGATGTTTTTTATTCATTTATTTTAAAAATTTATTACATTTTATATTGAACAAAATGCTCTTGTTTCCGTCTCAATCCTTTGCATATTGATTAGATATTGATGGGTTGTTTCAAAATCATTATATCCTTTTAAAGTCTTAAGATTCTTACAATATGGGCATGATTTTTGAGGGAGAAGCTTTTTCTCAATAAATTCTTGATATTCCTCTGAACAAACAGAATATTTCCACCATGCTCTGTAGTTTGTACTTTCCATTACTGAAGAGATATTTCTTTCATTTAAACCAGACCATTCCTTAATCAGCTAGGGATGAGTTGTTTCAAGATCGTTGTAGTCGATTGCTAATGATTTTTTAGAACAGTAAGGACAACAGTAATAAGCTTTAAAAAACACGGTAAATGAACCGTGTTTTTATTGGATTTTTATCAATTGCTGTATTATATAAATGTCATATTTAATTGCAGTTATAGCCAAATTCACGTGTTTGAAGAGCAATCTTCCACCAAGACTCACGACTGGTTACTGTATTCCCAATTTCTTTATTATCACTTGGAAGAACTTCTAAGAGCGTATAAGTGAAGTTGTCTTCGAAATAGCTTGCTCCTTCTTTTTCAAAAAGTTCTTTTAAGGCTTTATTACCGCCATGATAAGTCTCAACGTATTCTGACCAACGTCCCCAAAGCTTATACTTCCCATAAGCAGAACCTACATATTGTTTTCCAGTTTTTGTATCTGTTTGCAAATAAATAGCATTCAAATGAGACAAAGCTGTTTTCCAGGTAGGATTTTGATTTTTAATAATGCTTTTCAACTCTTGATAAGTTAAACGAACATTACGATAATCTTGAAACTCCACACTAGAAATTTCACGCTCTAAAATAGAGTGTAGTGTAAAACCTTGTGCAGTAGTTGATTCTAAACCAATTCGCATATGTTGTGAACCATCAGGACGTTCAAACTTAACAATTAAGCGACCTTTTAGCTTGCTGTGCTCAGGAGCTAGATTTAACTTGTAATAAGTGGTCACACGGTCTTCATATTCTTTTTGATAAGTTCCACTTTGAGAATAAGCCCCTACAAAAAGCCACAACTTGTTAGCTTCGTCATATGGAATCAAGTGAATGGTGTAAGGACGATTCATTACATAGTTCCAGTGGGCTGAGTTAGTCTTACGTAAAGTATCGTGATGATACCCCATTTCTTCTAACAATTTTGGTTGGTCGTTGATATAAAGGCTCTTTGTGTCAATTCCAAATTGATCAATTTTATCCAATTTAACATAAAAATCTTCTGGATTTTGAATATTTAAAATTTCTTGTAATACTACTTTTTCCATGTTTAAATTCCTTTCCTTATTTAACAAATAACGTGAATTTACTGTTATTTTAACAAATCTCCCTGAAAAAACTCAAAGTTTTCTAGAATACATAAAAGTACATTAAATAACTTTAAAAAATCTGTTTCAAAGAGTGTACGCTCCCATCGCCCATGACTAATCATATTCCTGTTAGGTTCTTCTAATGTAAAGTTGTTAGTATAACTAAAAAATTTGAATAACCAATGAAATAGACTAATATCAGAAAACGTCTTATTAACAATTTGATCATTTAATAAATCAACAGATCTGTATCCTACAGGTATTTTTTCATTATTTGAAAATTGTTCTGAAAATCTGTTTAATGCACCATCAATAGCTATAGTAGCAAGCGTATAAGCGGCGTAATAATTTTGGCTTCTATAACTTTCGATCATAGAATCTATCAATGGTTCTGAGTAATACGTTGAGTCTTTTAACTCTTGTATAAGCTCCTTATCTTCAAGATCTTCTTTTAATAGAGTTTGCCACTCCTTTATCAATTCGTCAAAATTTATAGTGCAGATTGTTCTATAGTCAACACTATAGCTATGGTAGATTACCCAACCTTCTTCAGCAAGTTTTTCAATATTTAAAGTGATTGCTTCTGCTTCTGTTTCAGAATAAGGTTCATGGTATTCCTTTAAAAATTCTTTTAAACTTTCAGTAAAATTAAAAGCAGATTTATCAAAAATATTATGAATAGGCTCAAGTATTCGTCCAATATTATCTATTTGAGTTTTTAAAAGAATTGAACTAAATGCTGCTTTTGTTTCAGATAGAATTTTAAGATATCTTTGGTTATTTAAAATAGATGTGGCTGAGTTTATTTCTGTTAGAAATGGTTTAGTGGTTTCAGCTATTTGCTTAGAAAAATTAAAACTGGCTAACGCAGCCTCAACAGCTTTATTTGCCTGTAGCATACTATTTTGAATCTCAATCAACCTTGAATGATTAAGTGTCTCATGAAAAACTCTAAGGGATTCTGTAAGGTTATTATTTTGAACTGCGACTTTATCAATAGTCAATTTATCTTTTTGAACTTCACTATGATTGTTTTCCATAGGGCTATTTCTTTCTATATGTTATGTTTTAATTATACCACTAAGTATTCAACATTCACGAGTTTTGTAATGATTAAAAAAGAAATATTTTCATAAAAAATGTACAATTGAAAGTATTAATACTTTTTACCAAAATGTACTTTAAAAATGATACTTATTGAACGTCCCTAAAACAAAAAATGTACTTTATCTTGCCTTAAAATAAAGTACATTTTTTAGAGAGTGTACATTACGTCTTAAACCCAGTTGTATCAATGGTTTATCTACTGTCTAGTTAAAAGTACAAAAATTTTTAGTTTTGGATCTAAATCTTTGGAGTTGCTATTGTGAATTATTATCTAGTGCTTTTTCTAGCTTCCAAATACTAAACCAGAATGAAATAGTCAACAGAATAAAGAAAATAATAAAGAACTCACCCACTAAACTTCTGTTAATACTACACAACTGAAGAGCTATATAAGGAGCTATGAGATACAAAATACATTGTATAATTGCTATTGTTTGATTTTAATCTTACTGTAAAGATTTGATACAGTAAACTCCTTTCTAGCTTTATGCATTATCATTTCTAACTTAATTATAATCTTATTTTTAAGAAAGTTCAGTTACTTGTACGTGAAATATCTTATCTGTAAAAAATAACCGATCTCATTGCTGAGAATCGGTTTTCTAATATATTTAATTAAGAAGTTTATTTTTACATAACGTAAATTATGTAAAAACTTCTACAATAACAAATCTTTGACTTTCCCAATTTCACTTTTTGGAATAACTAGGTGAATCATATCTCCGAGATACATTCTGGTTGAACCGTTAACGGTTTGACTTTTACCATTATGTACTTGGGTGGTGATGAGGATATTATGTGGTAGGTTGAGTTCATGAACCTGTTTTCCAGCGATTTTGTCAGAAACAGGGATTTCAATGAGGGTAACTTCTCCTTCATCTGTTGCTTCTTCTGGCAGCATTTTTTCCAACATAGCCTCATAGACTGGTGCACCCTTGAGTAGATCCATGATGATGTAGGCAACTAGGGTTACTAAGCCAAGTGGCATGAGGTTGCGAATATCTCCTACCATTTCGGTTACCAGAATCATAGCGGTTAAGGGTGCCTTTGATATTGCTCCAAAATAGCCACTCATTCCTAGAATGACAAATATAGGGAATTGCTCTTGACTGACAAGACCAAGATTGACACAAATAACACCAACTAGGGCACCAAGTAAGGAGCCAAGTGCCAAAATTGGTAGAAAAATTCCTCCTGGAAGGCCACTTCCATAACTAATCATGCTCCAAACAAAGCGAATCAAAAAGTAAGCTAATAGAACTTGGAAACTAAAATCTTGTTCAGTTAGGGAGAGAACAAGTTGATTTCCACCACCAAGGATTTGGGGGAAGAAGATTCCGACTGGTATGATGAGAATGAAGGCAAGAATTGGATAATAAGCTCTATCCAAATGGATTTTCTGACCAAGCCAATCATAAACTCGACCAACATTGAGCACAGCTTTCTCATAGAGAAAACCAGATAGTCCAAGAAAAACTCCCATAAGGAGGTAAATCCAATACTGGTCTAGAGTCATGAGTGGGATATTATCTGGCATATCCAGTACGGGCGTTAGGCCAAATATGAGCAGAGAGACAAAGTTTGCTACGAGACTAGCTGCTAGAGTAGATACCCAGAAAAAGCGAGAAAAGTGATGATAGACTTCTTCTACAACAAAGAGAAGTCCTGCAATGGGAGCATTAAAGGCTGCAGCTAGACCAGCGGCAGCTCCACTAGCAATCAAGGAACGCTCCTCTACTGGACTGGATTTGAGCCATTTGGAAATTCCTTTACCACCAACCGCTCCGAGTTGAATACTGGGTCCCTCTCGCCCCAGCATAAGTCCACTGGCAATAGCAAGAATTCCTAAAATATATTTTTTCCAAAGTACACCCCACCAGTTGAGGGTCATGAGTCCCTTTAATTCGGCTTCAACTTGAGGAATTCCTGAACCTTTGATGTCTTTTTCTGACCGAGTTAATTTCGCACTGAGCCAACAAACTATTAAATAAAATAGACCAATGATAAAAAGATTGCGCACTAGATGCGCTTGTTCTTGATAAAGTCCTTGTATCAGGTGGAAACCTTTTTCGATTAAGAAACGAAAGGATCCAACGATAATTCCAACAACGAGACCAACAATGATTCCTCGTCCAACTTGGGATAATATGGTACTCGAGGCAAAGGCAAATTCTTTCTTGGAACTGAGTGTTTCTGACTGTTCCTCCATAATCATTCCTTCTAATTTAACTTTCTTTTTCTCCTAAAACCAGCGATTTAACGGGTCCAAAGCTGGTCCGATGAATTGGGGTAACTCCTAGTTTTTTCAGTCCTTCTAGATGTTTAGCTGTTCCATATCCTGCATTAGCAGTAAAATCATAACCAGGGAACTGCTGATCGTAGTCCTTCATCAATTCATCACGTGTCACCTTGGCTACTATAGAAGCTGCTGCAATTGAAAGGGAATTGGCATCTCCTTTGATGATAGATGTTTGTGAAATTGGTAAATCCAGTTTCATGGCATCTATCAAAAGGTGCTCAGGTTGAGGACTGAGCTGAGAGATTGCTTCCTGCATGGCCAGTTTGGTTGCTTCATAGATATTGACTTGGTCAATGACCTGATTATCCATGATACCAATTCCGATTGACAAGGCATGGTCCTGAACGGTTTGGAAAATATCCAGATGTTTCTTTTTAGGAATTTTCTTGCTGTCGTTGAGACCTTTAATCTTACAATTTTTAGGTAAGATGACGGCTGCAGCGACTACAGGCCCAGCCAAAGGACCACGTCCAACCTCGTCAATACCTGCTATCAAGGTCAATCCTTGCTTGTAAAGTTCTTTTTCGTAGGAAAGCATGGATTCCAAACGAAGATCCTCATCCAATTCTGCCTGAATGGCTTTTTTACGCTTTATGATTTCTTTTTGAACTCCTGAGCGATTATCCTTTTCAAGCTCTAAAAAAATAGGGCTATCAAGGTCCTTAACAGTAGTAAGGAGTTCTTTGATTTCTTTAATCGTCGCCATCGAGGTCTTCCAATGTATCTAAGGTATAGTTACCGAGTTTGCCATCACGGACTTCCTTCACGAAGAGACTGTAAAAACGGTCATAGTCGTCACGGAAACCGAGGGCACGGGTCATATCCATAATAATAACAGGCGCTTCTTCCTCAATTTTCATTTGTTTAAAGCGTTCAGCCAACTTTTCTGGATAATGTTCTTTGAAATAATTGAGTCCAAAAATGGTTACCTCATCCATAGGAAGCAACTGGTCTTTAATAGCTCCAGTTAAGGCCAACTTAAGCGCAACAGTTTCATCCTCAAACTTAGGCCAGAGAATCCCCGGTGTATCCAAGATTTCCAGGTCTTTATTTGTTTTGAGCCATTGTTGTCCCTTAGTCACACCTGGTTTATTACCGACAACTGCAATTTTCTTACCAGCTAAACGATTCATAAGAGTGGATTTACCGGCATTTGGAATCCCAATAATCATAGTACGTAAGGTTTCAATCTGAATACCACGTTCTTTTTGACGAGCAATTTTATCAGCCATGAGTTTTTTTGCCGCATCTGTTACAACTTTTACAGTCACTTGCTCTTTGGAGTTGATAGCTAGCGTCTGGATTCCTTGTGATTCAAAATACTGGCGCCATTCCTTGGTCATTGCTGGATCAGCCAAATCCGCCTTGTTTAAAATCAAGAGTTTTGGTTTGTCACCAACAATCTTGGTCAACATAGGATTTTGACTAGAAAGAGGCAAGCGAGCATCCACCAAAATCGTTACAAAATCAACAAATTTTAAATTTTCCTGCACCTGTCGACGCGCCTTAGACATGTGACCAGGAAACCATTGAATAGTAGCCATTGAGTTTTTTCCTTTCATAGCAAGGGTTTAGAACCCCTATTGTTTGAGCATCAAGGAGCTTTCAAATGAATAATGTCCAAACAGTTCTTGTTTTATAACATAGAAATCTACTTTATATTATATCATTCCTTCCTTATTTTGTCTGATGATAGCCTTTTAAGCTCTCTGTATAGAAAAAAGCCATCAAATGATGACTTTTCATAGGGAGCAAAAAACTGTCTCCTTTATATTTTAAATATTTAAATATCTTTTTTAAACAGTTGATTAAAGAAGCCGTCTGTATTTTTAAGAAGGGTTTTGAATACTTTGGATTTCAAATTCTCAGTATTTGAGTAGTTTCCAGCTTTCTTGAGGTCTTCTGTGACAGCTTTATCGAATAAGGCTTTCAGTTCATTATAGTTGTGTATGGTTTGTCCATCAATTGTAATCTCTGTGAATCCTTTTTCAGCTCTGGCTTTCACATCATGATACCAATGTTTCTTCCAATCTTCAAGGTTTGAGAATTGGTTGTTTGAAACTTTTTTGATAATGAAATCATCTCCCAATCTACCCTGGTTTTGTTTATCCGCTTCACCTTGGTATTTACTAGATACATATCCAATAAACCCATTTTCATAGCCAAAGTAACCCCACATACGGAAGGCATTATGCTTGAATGATAATGAACCTGGAGCACCTTTGCTTGTATTACCACCATAAATGCCAGCCATCATTTGAACATTAACATATGCTGAATTAGGCGTGAAGTCCTCTGGTCGGAATACACCATTACCCGGATTATTATGTTTGGTCATAAAGTTATTATCAACCAAATCATCAATACTTGACAATGGCTTAGTTTTCTCTCTATCATTTAGGTCACGAACTTTATCCCATTGGTGTGGAGCGGTTAATTTATTTAAACCATCAACATGTCTATCGACTCTGTCAATTTTCTTGAACCACTTGCCATTGTCACCTTTTAATCGTGGTAATACAGCATCAGCCTCAAGATGGTCTAACATCATAAGAGCATCATTATAATTTCTCATATAACGGTCGATATCTTCACGAGTTTTCAATTTATCTGGATCATAATTATACCACTGATCACCATCATTTTCACGATGATAAGCCATGTTAAGACCCAAAGCGCCATATTCACCATTGGTTGTCGATTTATCTGGTGTTTGTAACATACCTTGAGCATAGGCTTCAACGTCTGTACCTTGACGATGTCTATGACCACCGAAGTAAAGCATTCTATCGTTTACGTGTGTTGTTTCGTGAGTAAAGGCTGAAATACCAAATGGACTAATCATATCCGTCACCATAAACAAGACCTTGTCATCATTATTCGGATAATCAAAAATTGATGCCATAGCCCCCATACGCCAGTCTCTATCATGATGTCGCCATGTTGGACCATATAATTCACGAATTGGAGCTACAGGGTTACCTTTACCGTCAAATCCTTGACGACCTACAGGAGAACCATTGTAGGTCTGATTATCCCAAACAGGTGTTGGTACCATTTTCTCACTCTTAAGCAATCTATCTCGTACACTTGGCAATGCTAAACGTGACCAGAAGTCAAGGTAAGTTTGTTGCGCGTGAGCAACCTTATCAATTTCTTTCTTAAATTCATTTCGAGATTCTTCTGTTAACTTACCATATTTCTCAAATGAGCTATAAGCCATTGTATTATAGGTTGAAATTAAGAACATATGAGCGTCTTTGAGAGTTAGAAGTGGTAGAATCATACGTCCATGAACACCATTATCTAAACCATCGAATACACGGTGACGTTTATCTTTCAACTCTGTATTTGTTGTCTTAGGTTCTGAAACATATACATTTTTAGCAGAATGGATAAACCAATCGTTAATATCTTTATCATCAGTGAACAAACGCATGTTGTATTCTAGGAAGTTACGAAGACTACCTTTACCAGTATTACTTGCAATGATTTCACGATAAGCATCCTGAGTTCGATCACCCTTTAAGTTCTTCTCGCTAGACCCGATGTTAATCAAGCGATCTAACACACTTGGTGTTTTACCGTAGAAGTCAGGTTTAAATATCATAATGTCTTTGATACTCATACTGTTATCAGTATACTTAATGTTATAGTAACGGTTCAAGTAAGATAGAGCCATCATGATTTTCGCTTTATTGTCATCAACTTTCTTTACAAGTGCTTTCATAGCAGCTTCGTCACTATTTAATTGATGGTCTTCGTTTTCGACTAAAGCTTTCACAAATTTATCGAGATTAGCTTTAACATCAGCAAAGCTTTCTTCTAGATACAAATCAGATGGATTTCCAATAATTTTACGAACATCTTGCGAATCGTATGTGACTGAAGCTAACTTCTCTTTCACATCTGCAATCAGTTTCACACGGTTTTTCTCAACCATATTTGGTGTATAAACAACGTTTTGTCCAGCGATGGTATATTCACGAACTTGTTTCACTTTAGAATCAGTATTCTTAGTAACATCCATTTCTTCCTTAGTACCATCAGTATAGTGAACCATAATCTTATCAATATCTGATAAGTCAGTTACAAAATGTCCGTCTTTCATACCAGTAACAGAAAGAATTTCTTTCTTAACTAAGTTCGATTCTTCAGCCAACTTGTTAGCTTGGTTAACAATCCATTCTTTATTGTAGAATGGTTGGAGTTTTTCAATATTGTGATAAGCTAAATCACGTTCTGTTTTGTAGTATTGAGTTGTCTTATACTCATCTTCTTTTCTTGTTAAACGATTTAAGCGGTTGACTATAGGTTCGTTGATTTCGTATTTATCTGCGGATATGCCTGTAGCTTCAATTTTAGATTTTGCCTCTTCTTCAGAAATAGGTTTAATACGATTTTTATCTTTTGAACGCTGGTAGCTAGAATGCCCATCACTGACACCTACTACAACGTAATTTCGTTTCACATTATTTCCTGTCCAATAGCCATCATCATAATCAATATCACTAGAACCATAGAAAATTTCACCATTAGATACTTTCATCATGGAAACTGAATCTTCAACGGAACCGTGATGCTTCATGCTTCCTACAACGCCACCATTTTCAATTGGTTTAGATACATTAATGGTTCCTTTGGCTACTGATTTCTTAATCGCACCATCACGACTTACAGCACCGTTATCCCCACCGTTTTGTGAACTATAAGCAATTCCCGCAGCTTTTGCCTTATTACCGACAAGATTAGCATCCACATATGCTTTTTCTACTAAACCTTTCCAGTTTTCACCAACGATACCGGTCAGGTATTGTCCACCATCACCGACAGCAGTTACGTTACCGATAAAGGCCACATTTCTGAGTGTACCTTGGTTATCAATCTTGTCAATAAATCCAGATACCCAGTTTCTACCTAATACGTTACCAGTCACTTTGACATCTTCGATTTTAGCGCCACCTTTAATAGTGTCGGCAATCGGTGCAATGCGGTCTGCCCAAGGCATATTGATATTTACATTCCCGATATTTACTTTGGTTACTGTACCACCGATAATGTTCCTGAATAGAGGACGCTCCGTGTTGTGGATAGTATAATGTTTTCCCTCTACACTCTTCAATGTACCTCTAAAATCACCGTCAACATACCATTTCTTAGGTGTTGGAACACCAGTGGCATTCAAATCTGCACCAATTTTAAATGTCCCGTTTTTATCAGCATTCATAGCATCTACCAATTCTTTAAAGTTATAATAAACGTTATCAACTTTTGGAACTGGTTTTTCAATATAATGCACATACTTCTTACGAACCTTCGTTGGATCTGTATGTTGAATCAAGTCTTGCGCTTCAGCAGTGATTTTATAAAGTTTTTGACCTTCTTCTGTCACCTCTTCGATAGAGTCAACAGCTAAACGAGTTACCTTATTATCGCGACTAGTGATTTTTAAGTACATTTTCTTCACATCTTCATCAGAAGGTTTTTCAGTCATAAAATCACTAGATGTTTCAGTACCATCGTCATTTACCTTCACTAAATTAGTAGATGCGATATTTTTAATTTCAACTTTTTTCAACTCTAAACGTAAAGGTTTTTCGTCCAATTTAGAAGTTTCATCACCTTCACCTCGATTATAAATCATTGTTGTTGAAATCTTATAATCTTTGAATAAATCCAAACCTTGAACAGCATCTGTCAATTTTTCTTTAGATAAGTCAACTCGCTTAACAACAGTATTCCCATCCTTAATCTCAGCTATAATGCTCTTAATTTCAGCATTACCTGTATTTTCAAGAGTGTAATCTAATTTAGCTGAACGATCCATCGCATCTTCTGTAACCTTATCTAAAGTCAAAGTTGGTGCAACTTTTGTAGTATATTCAGGTAACTCAGTTTGAACTTCAGTTTCACCCTTTTCAGTGACTACAGCTTCTGGCAATGCTGGTTGAATCTCAGTTTCACCCTTTTCGGTTACCACCGCTTCTGGTAATGCTGGTTGAACTTCAGGCTCACCTTTGTCTGTCACAACAGCTTCTGGTAATTCAGTTTGAACTTCAGGTTCGCCCTTTTCAGTGACTACAGCTTCAGGTAAAGCTGGCTGAACCTCAGGTTCGCCTTTTTCAGTGACTACAGCTTCAGGTAAAGCTGGCTGAACTGCAGGTTCACCTTTTTCAGTTACAACAGCTTCTGGTAATTCAGGTTGAACCTCAGGTTCACCTTTGTCTGTCACTACAGCTTCAGGTAAAGCTGGTTGAACAGCGGGTTCACCTTTATCTGTTACAACAGCCTCTGGCAATTCAGGTTGAACAGCGGGTTCGCCCTTTTCAGTGACTACTGC